>JAGQSP010000025.1 GCA_020439485.1 Acidimicrobiales bacterium
AGGACACCGACGCCGGCGACCGGTCGGCCACACGACTCGGCCACCCGGCCCGCCAGTGTCGACCCACCCACGACACTGACCTGTTGGCCAACGACGATGCGCACGGCTGTCTCGAAACGATCCCAACAACCCGGCACCAGGGGAGCTGTGGAGCCGACCAGCTCCCCCAGCAGTTCGTCGTCGGCCAGCGCCGATCTCGCTTCGTCGAGGTCCAGGTCGAAGCCGAACAGTCGACGTGTCCTCTCGACCAGCGACACCAGACCCGAGTAGCTGGGCAGGTGAACCACCGCGGCGACCTGGCGTGCCTCGTGATCGGATGCGTCTATCTCGAGCACTCCGGGATGACCGAAGTGCTCGAAGGTCCTCGCATAGCTGAACCCCTCGGTGTGCTCGACGCCCGGCACACAGCGCGGTTGTAGGTGGCCGATCACGTCCCGGACGCTCGATGGGTCCATGCCCAACATCAGCGGGAACCCGCCGTCGACATCTCCCCTGGCGCCCTTCTGGCCGCCCCTCAATCTGGATGGGGCAAAGCCGAACACCTCGGTCACCACGCGGGACAACTGGCGGGCCGAAGAGAACCCGGAGGCCGCTGCTATGTCGGCTAGCGCCAGGTCTGTGTCGTCGAGAAGTTTGCGCGCGAAGTGGGCTCGCTGCGACCTGCCAACGGCGTCGGGCGTGGCCCCGACATGCTCGAGGAACAGTCGCCTGAGGTGGCGAGCGCTGTACCCGACGAACGCGGCCAGATCGCTCTCGGTGTGCGTGTCGAGATACCCGTGGGCGACCAGGTCTACCGCGCGACGCACGGGATAGGGGGCGTCGGCCCCGACAGATTCGCCTGGTTCCAGGTCCGGACGGCAACGCAGGCAGGCGCGATAGCCGGCCGCCTCGGCTGCAACCTGAGATCGATACGGCACGGTGTTGACCTGGTGTGGCCGCGCCGGGCAGCCGGCACGGCAGTAGATGCCCGTGGTTCGCACCGCCGTGACCTTGACCATGAGCTCTCCTGCCCCATCTCGAATTGCCGACCCGAACAGCATCTCAAGACTCGGCCGCATCCATCAGGACAAATTCGGACATGGTTGCGTCTCGGGTCGGCCTATGTCCGAATGTGTCCTGCGGATGGTGAAGCGACTGACCAGACTCGGCCCGTGCAACACTCGCGACCGGAGACGAACATGACCCGCAACACCCGAGATCACGACGAACCAGGGAGCGCCGCAGTGCCGACACCTCTGGGCGACCTGACGGTCGTAGCTTCTGCATCTGGCATCTGCGCCATCTTGTGGCCAAACGACGACCCCAAGCGCGTCAGGCTGCAGTATGTGGACGGCACCAGCCAAGCCCAAGCAGCCCATGTCGAGGCGGCACGCTCCCAGCTACTCGACTTCTTCGATCGCAGGTTGACCGAGTTCGACCTGGCCCTGGACATGCGCGGCACCGACTTCCAACGGGCTGTCTGGGGCGCGTTGAAGGGCGTCGGCTACGGCCGCACCAGCACATATGCCTCCATCGCCGACGCCATAGGTAAACCCGGCTCGGCGCGAGCGGTCGGTGCGGCCGTTGGGCGCAATCCTGTGTCGATCGTCGTGCCATGCCACCGGATTGTGGGATCGAACGGATCGCTGACGGGTTTCGCCGGAGGGCTCGACGCCAAACGGTTCCTGCTGGCGTTGGAGGCGAAGTACCACCAGCCGAACCTGGCTTGAGCCACACTTCTGATCATGTCCAACCCGACCGAAACAACCTCGTTCGACCTCTCCGAGATCACCCCTCGAGATGCGTACAAGCTCACCACCGGGCTGGTGGTGCCACGGCCGATCGGCTGGATCGGGTCTGTATCGGCCAGCGGCGTGGCCAATCTCGCGCCCTACTCGTTCTTCAATCTGCTGGCGGGCGACCCGCCCCACGTCGGATTCTCGGCGGGGACCGGCCGCAAGGACTCGCTGGCAAACGTGCGCGAGGTTCCCGAGTTCACGGTCAACATCGTCACCATCGAGACCGTCGAGGCCATGAACGCCTCGTCGGCATCGCTCGCACACGACGAAGACGAGTTCGATCACGTCGGCCTGACAAAGGCGGCATCTACGAAGGTCGCGGCGCCGCGGGTTGCCGAAGCGACGGCTTCGATGGAGTGCAGGGTCACCGACATCATTCACATCGGTCGGGCCGATGGCGGCAACCACCTGGTAATCGGCGAGATCGTGATGATCCACGTGGCCAACAGGGTGCTCGACGGCACTCGCATCGATGCGGCGGGCCTGGCCGCCGTGGGCCGTCACGCCGGCACGTGGTACTCGTCGTCGACCGACCTGTTCTCGCTGCCCAGACCCGACTGACGCGCCGACGATGGCCTTCGCCTCTGGCAGTTCTGCGCCCAAAATGACAGAGTCAGGTCATGACAGGTACCGAGACGCTCAAACCAGGCATCGCAGTAGGCATCGATGGCTCTGCAGGTTCGATCGCCGCACTCAAGTGGGCAGTTTCAACCGATCCGTCGTGGGGTCCGGTGACCCCGATAGCGGTATGGCAGCTTCCCTGGTGGGAGGTGGCGCTCGCCGGCTCGACGGCACCCGTTGCATACGTCAGGCGAGAGCACGGTATCGACGACGTTCTCGACCGGATCGTCAACGACGACTCTTTGTCGCCCGAGCAGCGCGATCGCATCGCCGGACGGCTCGTGCTGGAGGGCCGAACGGTCCCGACCCTGCTAGAGGCCTCGGCAGGACACTCGATGCTGGTGGTTGGCACGCGCGAGCGCGGCGCCGTGGCCGACACCATCCTGGGATCGGTGTCGATCGATTGCGCCAGCAAGACCGATATCCCACTGGCGGTGGTTCCTCACGATGGTGGTGATGCTTCGGGACCAGTCGTGGTGGGTATCGACGGCAGCGACAATTCTGTCGCCGCACTGCGCTGGGCATTGCAGCACACTGCCGCCGACGTTCCCGTGGTCGCTCTGGGCGCATGGTCGTTCGTCGTGCACGGCGCCTGGCAGGAACTGCCCGTGGTCGACGACCGCACCCAGGTGGAAACCAAACAAGCGGTAGAGGCCGTCGTTGCCCAGGTCACCGAAGAACTGGGAACAGACGGAGCGCGGATCTCGATCGAGATCGACAGGGCCGATCCCCGCAGCGCGCTGCACAGCGCGGGCGAATCGGCGCGGATGCTGGTCGTTGGCGCCCGCGGCCTGACCGGATGGCAACACCTGGTGATCGGCTCGGTCACGACGGCCCTGTTGCATCAGCCGGTGTGCCCAACCATCGTCGTACCGGCCGGCTGAAAGGCCGCCGTCAGTCGAGCGTGACCAATCCGTAGTGTCCGTCGTAGCGACGGTAGAGGACCTGGCCGCGGCCGTCGCCCGGATCTCGGTGGAATACCCGATCGGCACCGGTCGAGTCGAGGAACTCGCGGGCCTCCTCCAGCCCGAGTGTCGGTGCGACCGCCTCGCTCATCTCGACGGTTGGGGGCATCGGGCCGCCCCCGTACTGGTCGGGGTCGATGACGCGCAGCAGATAGCCGCTGGACGTGCGTTCGAGCACGCAGTCGCACCCGGCCTCGATACTGCTGAACAGATAGAACGAATGGTCTAGTTGCTCGATGTCGAACAAGGCTTCCTCGATGGTCATCGATCCATCCGAGAACGACTTGCTGCGAACGATCTCGCGATAGTCGCTGGGCAGATCGACGAACTCGGGCCGATCATTTTCTGAGGCCAGCATCGCCGCCGAAACCGATCCCTGCGACCGGTCGTGCTGGTGGCGCAGACGATCCTCGTGCCGTTCCAACCGGCGCTTCAGCCGATCGACCAGCAGATCTACCGCCTCGTCGACGGTCGAGGCCGCCACGTGGGCTCTGACCGGCTTGCGTTTGGTGGTGAGGGTTGCTTCGGCCAGCACCGGGCGGCTTCGGCCGGCCCGACCGTCGGCCACGAGTCTCAACTCGACGTGATGGATGGCCTCGCGACAGCGGTCGGCCACCGCCGTCACCTTCTCGATCGCCTTGTGCAGTGACGGTTCACTGACGCCCCCCCGGTGGGAGATCTCGAACCTGGTGTCGGCATCGGTCGACATGGAACCTCCGATATCGCCGTCGGTTGTCTGGAGTATCGACCCAAGCGACGGTCTGGGCAAGCTTCGACCCGTTCAAGGGGGCCGAAACGGCGGAATTCGGGACTTAGGGCCTAGTATCTCGACGCATGGACAGACCCGACGGGCCTATTCGCGTGTTCCTGCTGGACGACCACGAGGTCGTGCGCATGGGTATCGCCGCGCTCATCGAGGCCGAAGACGACCTCACCGTTACCGGACAAGCCGATTCGGCAGCGACCGCCATGGCCGCGGTGGCCCAAGCGCGTCCCGACGTGGCCGTGCTGGACGTTCGCCTGGGCGACGGCAACGGCATCGAGGTATGCCGAGAGATCCGATCCACCCATCCCGACGTCGCCTGCCTGATCCTGACGTCGTTCTCGTCAGATCAGGCCATCGTCGATGCGGCAATGGCCGGCGCGGTCGGCTTCGTGGTCAAACAGGTCAAGGGCAACGACATCATCGAAGCCATCCGCAAGGTGGCCACCGGCGCCAAGTTGCTCGACGAGGCCGAGGCTCGGCTGGCGCTCAGGCGCATCAACGAGTCCGAGTTCGGCGACGTCAATCGGCTCACCCCGCAAGAGCGACGGATCTTCGACCTAATCGGCGACGGCCACACCAACCGCGAGATCGCAGACGAGATGTTTCTGGCCGAAAAGACGGTCAAGAACTACGTGTCGAACCTCTTGACGAAACTGGGCATGTCGCGGCGCACCGAGGTCGCGGCGCTGGCCGCCCGTCTCGACGAGCGCGATCACCACAACGACTGACAAGCGGGTCGCTGGTTCTCCCGAACCCACCGAAGGACCCTTGCCGGCCGAGAGTGGCCACCCGATGCTGAACTCGTGGTGGCACAACTCCACGGGGTCAGCCAATGATCGCGCTGTGGGCGTCGGCGGTCGTCGTCGGACTGGCTCTCGCCGTGTTCGCCAGTCACCAGACCCTCGACTCGGCCCGCTCTCTGGCGGAACGGCTGGGACTGTCGACGTTCGTCATCGGCCTCACGGTGGTGGCGATAGGTACCGACCTACCCGAGATCGCCAACGGGATCATGGCTTCGGCTACCGGCCATGGTGACATCGTCACGGGCGACGCCCTCGGGTCGGCGGTGACCCAGGTGACCCTGATCATGGCGATCCTTTGCTTGATCAGGCCCTTGGTAGCCGATCGAGGACTAGTCGCCGCCAGCGGTTTGGTCACCGTGCTGGCCCTGCTCGTGGCTGCCGCCTTGACGGCTGACTCGCAGTTGAGCCGGACCGACGGCGCGGTCCTGGTGGCCTTCTGGTCGGCCGGCGCCCTGGCGATACACCGCACTGGATATGTCCACACATCCAGGCAACAGAAGCTGTTCGGCCGCGGGACCTGGACGGACCTGCGTGGCCTGGTCGTTGGCCTGGCGGGCGTGGGCGCAGGCGCGACGCTGGCTGTGACCGGTTTCGCCGAGGTCGCCGATCGCCTCGGTTTGCCCGAGTTCGCCATCAGCTTCTTGCTGCTGTCGCTGGGAACGTCTCTGCCAGAGCTCGTCGTCGATGCTGCGGCCATCCGTCAGGGGCAGACGTCGCTGGCGCTTGGTGACCTGATCGGGTCTTCTTTCGTCGATGCCAGCCTGGCGCTGGGGATCGGCCCTTTGCTGTTCCCCATCTCGGTGTCGGGTTCGGCGTCGAGTGCGGCGCTGGTTTCGGCGCTGGCGGTGGCGGCCGCAGTCGCGATCTTGATGGCCAGGCGCAAGCATGCGAAGGGCACGGCGGCGATGCTGGCGACGGTGTACGCCGCTTCGTATCTGGCAATACTGGCGTGACCGAACCGGGACCTTTGGCCCTTTGTAGTCGGCGCTCCAGAAACCACGATTGACCTGCAACCCGGGGAGGGCACAAATGCGACACATTGTCGTGGGTATCGATGGTTCGGCTGCCTCCAGGGCAGCCTTCAGAGAGGCTATGGCCGAAGCCCAGTTCCGCGAGGCCACACTGGTGGCGTTCCACGCTGTTCCCATTCCGGTGACGACGGGCGTCGAGTACGTCTCGATCGACCTCGAGACCGTCCAGCAGGGAGGCGAATCGTTCCTCGAGAACGAACTGGCAGCGCTGGCCGGCGAGTACGGGGGCGAGTTCCCGGTTCCGGTCCACGGCGAGGTACGCCTGGGCCACTGTGGTGTGCAGTTGATCAACGCGGCAGAAGAACACCCCGACGGGCCCGCCGAGCTGGTCGTTCTGGGCAGCCGTGGTCTGGGCGGATTCCGCGGCTTGCTGCTGGGGTCGGTTACGACCTACGCGGTCCACCACCTCAAGACCATGCTGCTGATCGTGCCGGCCCCAGACGAACACGAGGGCGGTTGATGACTTCGATCGACTCCGAGGTAGGGCCGTTCGTAGCCGATGCCTCCTGTGTCGCGGGGCCGCGGGCAACCTTGCGCGAGGTCGCAAGAGCGATAGCCGGCTCAGATCAGACGTTATGCCTGGTCATCGATGACGGCGACGTCGCGGGCGTGCTGTCGGAGGGCGACATCGTGCGGGCTCTGGCTGAAGGGGCCGATCTCGATCAGGTGTGGGCGGCCGATGTGATGACTACGGCTCTGGTCACGATCTCGGCCCGCTCGTCGCTGCGCGAGGCGGTCGACACCATGTTGGCGGCACAGACGCACCAGGTCCTGGTGCTCGACGACGACGTCGTACCCGGCCTGCTCAGCCTCACCGACACCGTCGAGGCTTTGACGGCAGCTCGCGAATGGTCGCGCTGAGGAACACCCGGAAGTCGAAGTGTCGCAGCACCAGCCCTACGCAGCCATAGCAGAGACCCATATCTCGGTCGTCAGCATGGTGGGCGATCGCGCCTACAAGTTCCTCAAACCGATACAGACAGCCTTTCTCGACCACTCCACCGTCGAATCCAGGCGCGATGCTCAGCAACTCGAACTGGAGCTGAACCGCAGGATGGCGCCCGACGTGTATCTCGGCGTCGCCGAGGTGGTCGAGAATGGCACCCCCGCCGACTATGTCCTGGTCATGCGTCGCATGCCCGCCGATCGCCGGCTCGCAGGCCTGTTGGGCACGACCGAATCCAGCGATGCCCTTCGTTCGGTGGCCAAGGAGATCGCCAGGTTCCACGCCTCGCTCGAGCCCAGCGAGGCCGCCGCGTCGTGCTCGGGCCCCGATGCCGAGTGGACCCGGTGGGCGAACAACCTGGCCGAGATGCGCGGTGAGATGGTCGATCGCGG
The DNA here is from genome assembly GCA_020439485.1 of Acidimicrobiales bacterium. GTDB lineage: Bacteria > Actinomycetota > Acidimicrobiia > Acidimicrobiales > Poriferisodalaceae > JAAETH01. Next base: position 7,303 of record JAGQSP010000025.1, read on the forward strand.
CCTGTTTGGCGATGACGAACTGGGCCGCATCGAAACGATGGCCAAGAGCTACATCGACGGCCGACACCAACTGTTCGCCCGCCGCATCGAGCGCGGCATGGCTCGCGATGGCCACGGAGACCTGATGGCCGAGGACATCTTCGTTCTCGAAGACGGACCACGAATCCTCGATTGCCTCGCATTCGACGAGACGCTGCGATTGGGCGACGTACTTGCCGATATCGCATTCCTGGTCATGGATGTCGAGAGGCTGGCCGGCCCCGAGTCGGCGGCCAGACTGCTGCGCTTCTATCAAGAGTTCTCCGCCGAGAGGCACCCCGCGTCTCTGGCACACCACTACGTGGCATACCGGGCACTGGTCCGCGCGAAGATCTGGGCCCTTCGCTACCTGCAGACGGGCGACGTCGAGCACCGACGATCGGCAAGAGAACATCTGGGCCAGTGCCTCAGCCACCTGGGCCGAGCCAGACCTCGGATGATCCTGGTGGGTGGCGGACCCGGCAGCGGCAAGTCGACCCTGGCCGAGGCGATCGGCGCTGCGATGGGTTGGACCGTCCTCAACACCGACGAGGTTCGCAAGGACATCGCAGGCATCGGCCACAGCAACAGGGCTACGGCGGACGCCGAACGGGGCATCTACACGCCAGAATCGACCGAGATGACATACCGCGAACTGGTCGGCGAGGCCTCGACACTGCTGGCCAACGGGGAAAGCGTCGTGCTCGACGCGTCGTGGTCGGTGGATGCCCACCGCGAGATCGCAAGGCGAGCGGCTGCCGACGCGGGCGCACGTGTCATCGAGATCGAGTGCAGGCTGCCCGCCTCCATCGCCAAGGAACGCATAGCCCGGCGGCTGGCCTCACCGTGGACGGTCAGCGATGCAACTCCCGAGATCGTCGACCACATGGCGTCCAAACGAGAGCCGTGGGACGAGGCGCACCCCGTCGACACCACCAGCTCGAAATCGGAAAGCCGCGACCACGCACTGCGCTACATCGTCACCGAAGCAAACGAGGTTGCGACAAGGTGAACGAGAGAGCGGCAGACCACAGCCAGGAGCTATGGCAAGGAGTGTTGGCCACGGCGGTCGATCCGATCGTGCTGATCGACGAGGCCGGCATCATCCTGCAAGCCAACGCGGCCACGGCGAAGGTGCTGGGTCACGACCCCGAATTCCTGAAGGGCCAGAACGTCTCGGTTCTGATGCCCGAGCCCTATCGCTCGCGCCACGACGACTACATAGGCCGGTATCTGACCACCCACGAAGCCCGCATCATCGGCATCGGCCGCGAGGTCGAGGCGCTGCACGCAGACGGTCGACTCATTCCGGTCGCTCTGGCAGTGAGCGCCACCGAGACGCCCATGGGGCGCTTGTTCACCGGAATAGTTCACGACCTGACCGAGCGCAAGCGCATCGAGCAGATGCTGCGCGACTCCAACGACACTCTCGAACACCGCGTTCAGCAGCGAACGGCCGAGCTGGAGGCCTCTATGGCCGAGCTGGCGCGCTCGAACCGCGACCTCGAACAGTTCGCCTACATCGCGTCCCACGACCTGCAGGGGCCCCTGCGCAACGTCAGGCAGGGCCTCGAGTTGCTCGACGAGCACCTCCGCGAAATAGCCGGAGACATATTCGACGACGAGGCAGACACGCTCAGGCACCACGTGCTCGACAGCGTCGAACGAATGGACGAACTGATCAAGGGACTGTTGTCCTACTCGAGGGTCGAACGAACGGGGGCGTCGGTCGATACTCGCGTCGATCTCGCGAGCCTGGTCGACGACGTGATCGACGAGCTGACCTTCCAGACCGAAGGAATCTCGATCCAGGTTTCGCCCATGCCCTACGTATCGGGCGATCGTGTACAGCTGCGCCAGGTTCTGTCGAACCTGATCCAGAACGCGATCAAGTACAGGTCAGAGGAACGACCCCTCGAGATAAAGGTCGCTGCGATGCCCGAGGGCGGCAGCTGGCGCATCTCGGTTACCGACAACGGCATCGGGGTTCCTCCAGATCAACAACCCAAGGTGTTCGACCTGTTTCGCCGTGGCCATGTCGGCTACCCGGGCACAGGGCTCGGGCTGGCGATCTGCCAACGCATCGTCGAGCGACACGGCGGCACCATCCAGGTGAACTCGGACGGCATCAACGGCTCGCAGTTCTCCTTCACTTTGAAAGGAGCGCGCCCATGACGTCTGGGTCCATTCGGATGCTCGTGGTCGACGACAACCCCCTAGACATCCGTGCGCTGATACGCGCCGCGAAGCGGCTGGGTCTCGGCCACGAGTTCCAGGTGGCCACGAACGGCGATGAGGCCATCGACCTGCTGAGGGAGTGGGCCGACGAGCAGAAGTTGCCGGACATGATGCTGTTCGACCTGCACCTGCCCGGAGTCGACGGCCTCGACCTGCTGGTGCACCGGTCCAGCGTGCCCGCACTGCGCGAGATCCCCACCGTGGTGCTGACCACGTCGTCGGACGACACCGACATCCGTTCGGTATACGAGGCCGGCGCCAGCGCATTCATAACCAAACCAGCCGATCTCGACGGCTGGTTGGATGTCATAGCGAAGATCGACGATTTCTGGTTCAAGACCGCCACACTGCCTCCTAGATGAACGGGCTGGCAGACCTGCGCGTCCTCCTGGTAGAGGACAACGAGATCGACGCGCGCTCACTCAACCGCATACTCGAGCGCGACAACTCGACGCGCTTTCACGTCGAGAGGGCCTGCGATTTGGCCGAGGCGCTGCAGGCGCTGGACGAGGGTGCCTACGACTGCGTGCTGCTAGATCTGTCACTCCCGGACTCCGACGGGCTCGACTCGATCGACCGTGTCGTCGCCGCGTCGCCGGCTTGCCCAATTGTCGTCCTGACCGGATACGACGACCCCGCAGTTGCCGTACAGGCGGTCGATCACGGCGCCCAGGACTACCTGTTCAAACAAAGGGTCGACACCGAAACGGCTGCCCGTTCGATTCGTTATGCGGTCGCCCGATATCACGCCGAACGGCAACTGTCGACGGCCCGGGCCCGGCTTCGCGTCATGGACGATCGCGACCGCATTGCCCGCGACCTCCACGACACCGTGATCCAGCAGCTGTTCGCCACGGGCATGACACTTCAGGCCGCCCTGGGCCGCATAGACGAACCGGCGCTGGCCGAAACCGTGTCTCGCTGCGTCGACGACATCGACGCGGCGATCAGCCAGTTGCGATCGGCGATATTCGACTTGCACCAGCCGACCGACCAACTGGCCGACACCCTCACCGAGATCGCCGGCGCCGCCAGGGCCAGCTTGGGCTTCATGCCCGGGGTCGTCATCGAGCGTGCTGACAATGCGCCCAAGGTGCCTCCCGCGATACAGCGCGACATGGCGGCCACCGTGCGCGAGGCGCTGGCCAACGTTGCTCACCACGCCGAGGCCGATTCGGCGACAGTCACCCTCGAGATCACCGCCGATTTCATCCATCTGGCGATCGCAGACGACGGCAGAGGCGCTCTGGCGACCGAGGAACACCAGGACGAGTTTCGCGGCAACGGCTTGCTGAACATGGAGCGACGGGCACAGACCCACGGAGGGTCTTTCGAATTCGACACTTCCGCGTCGGGCACGACGGTTCGCTGGACGGTTCCCACCGAGACCCCCGCCGACGACGCCTCGAGGCACAACACCTAGGCAGGCGTAGTCGGACGGTCGCGGGCCAACGGCCATGGTGACGTTCTGCCCTGTTCTCGTCGATGTGGCATTGGTCATCGTTGTTCCATGCCGATCACCGAGATCATCTGTCCGCTCAGTGGTCATCCCAAGGCCGACCGTGCCTTGGGCCCGGCCGCCGAGCTCGCCTCGGCCATCGACGCCAAGCTCACCTTGTTCAGCGCGGTCGAAACCGACATCGATTTCGACCCCCAGACCGCCTACCTCGAGGCGCGCGCAGACGAACTCGAAAGCAAGTTCCGTGGCCTGGTGGTGCGCCAGCGCATCGTCGTCGAACCCCACGCCCCCGAGGCGATCGCTGCCCAGTCGGACGAACACAACCTCATCGTCATGGCCACCTCGACATCGCCGCTGCTGCACGATGGCTATGTCGGATCGGCAGCAGAGCACGTGGTCAGAGGCAGTCATCGCCCCACGATGCTGGTGGGCCCGCATGCCGATCTGGCCATAGCCGACCTTCGGGGGGTTCTGGTACCCATCGATGGCTCGGCGTTGTCCGAGGCGGCGCTTCCGGTCGGTCAATGGTGGGCAGACCAGCTGGCGTTGCCGCTCGAGGTAACCAGCGTCATCTCCCAGCACGACATCGATGCGGCGACCGAGGCCCTCGGTCCCCAGGCGGTGGGGCGCGAATCGATGTACGTCAAGCGGCGGGCCGAGGCCCATGGCGCGACCTGGGAGGTTCTGCACGGCGACCACCCGGCCGATGCAATCCTGGACGAAGCCAGAACATCGTCGCTGATAGTGATGTCGACTCACGGACGCTCTGGTCTGCGGCGGCTGGTGATGGGAAGTGTGGCGGTGTCGATCGTTCGCGACGCCCGGACACCGGTGGTGGTGGTCAACCCGCCCCCGTCATGAACGGGCTGACCATCGCTCGAATCCATGGCATCGCCGTTCGCGTCAACTGGGGCGTCATGTTCATCGCCCTGGGCATCGCGTGGACCCTGGCCGAAGACATCCTTCCGGGCTCGGCGTCGGGCCATGACACCGCCGCCTACCGGCTGTGGGCGCTTCTGGTGACGATTCTGTTCTTTGCCGGGCTGGTGGCGCACGAGTTCGGCCATTCCCTGGTCGCCCAGCGCGAAGGCGTCGAGGTATCCAGCATCACCCTGTGGATCTTCGGCGGCGTGGCGTCGCTCGACTCGCCGGTGCCGTCGGCCTCGAGCGCCTTTCGAATTGCCATCGCGGGCCCGGCCGTCAGCTTCGGTCTTGGTGCCGGGTTCGTGGCAGCCGGCTCGGCGATCGACGGTGTCGCCCGGGCCGCGCTGTTGTGGCTGGGCTTCATCAACATCGCGTTGGCCGTGTTCAACCTGGTGCCGGCATTCCCGCTCGACGGTGGCCGGGTCTATCAGGCCTACATGTGGCACCGCACCGGAAGCGAGGTCGCTGCCACCGTTGCAGCAGCGAAGCTGGGCAGAGCACTGGCCTTCGCTCTGGTGGCCGCAGGCTTGGCCGAGATGATCTTCCTGGGTGCCATTGGTGGCCTGTGGCTGGTGGTGCTCGGGTGGTTCATCAGCGAGGCGGCCGCAAGCGAGGTCGAGTACGTCCGCCACGGTCGACCCCTGGCCGACGTCGCGGTGTCGCGGTTGATGACCCCGGCGCCTGCAACCGTCAGATCGAGTTGGTCGCTCGAACAGCTGGCGGACGCTCTGTTGAGCGGCCCTCGTCACGCCGCATACCCCGTCGTCGACGACAATGGCTTGCTGGTCGGCACGGTCGAGGCCTCCGAGCTGCACCGCGTTCCTCGATCTGAATGGCCGACTACCGCGCTGGCGTCCGTGGCGAAGCCTCCAGAACAGTCGATCGTCGTGTCGCCCGACACGTCGGTACTCGACTTGCTTCGCGACTTCGAGCGCCACCGCGGCCACAGAGCCGTGGTGGTCTCTGACCTGCGACCGGTGGGGATGGTCGCTCCGAGCGACGTGGTGCGCTTTGTTGCGGTGATGGATGCCAGCGAATCGAGCCGATAGACGCGCGAGACGAATGGCGACAATTCGTCTCACATCGTGTAGATTCTGGGTTGAGCATCCGTCGTATCGCCACAGGAGCAACGAAGCGCATGACCCACACCGACCTCGACTGGGCCACCGACTACGACATCTTCGATGCGACCTACATCGAGAACCCGTTCCCAATCTGGGACGAACTGCGCGAGCGGTGCCCCGTATCGCACACCGATCGCTACCAGGGTTCGTGGCTGCCCACGACCTACGAAGACGTCACGGCGATCGCCCGCGACGTCGAACACTTCAGCTCGCGCAGTGTGTCGGTGTTCCCGCCGCCCGACGGCGAACAGGATGGTGAGGCTCCGCTGTTGGCCGCCGGTGTTCCCCCGATCTCGGCCGACCCGCCCGTGCATACCTGGTCGAGGCGCCTGCTGCTGCCGTGGTTCTCGCCCAAGCGGGTCGGCGACTACGAGATCACCACCCGTGCCCTGTGCCGCAAGCTGGTCGACGGGTTCGTCCACAACGGTCGCGCCGACGCCGCCGCCGACTACGCCCAGCAGATCCCCGTGCGAATCATCGGCCAGGTGCTCGGTGTTCCCGAGGAGCGGTCCGACGTGTTCGTCGGCTGGGTTCGAGACATCCTCGAGTTCGCCAACGACGAAGAGCGCCGCAAGCGTGGCGTCATAGAACTGGTCACATACTTCAACGAGTTGATCGAACAACGTCGCGATGGCGATGGCGACGACCTCATCAGCGAGCTGCTGCGCGCCGAGGTCGATGGTGAGAAGGTGTCAGACCCCCACATCCTGGGCACAGCGGCGCTGACCCTCATCGCCGGAGTGGACACGACATGGTCTGCCATCGGATCGGCGCTTTGGCATCTGGCCACCCACGACGACGATCGCCGCAGGCTGGTGGCCGAGCCCGAGTTGATGGACACCGCAGTCGAAGAGCTGCTGCGCGCCTACTCACCGGTGACGATGGCGCGCATCGTCACCGAAGACCACGAGTACAAGGGCTGCCCGATGCACAAGGGCGACCGCGTGCTGCTGAACTTCCCGGCCGCCAACCGCGACCCCAACCAGTTTCCCGACGCAGACCAGGTGGTCATCGACCGCGAGGTCAACCGCCACGTCGCCTTCGGTGCGGGCATCCATCGCTGTGCGGGCTCGAACCTGGCCCGCATGGAGCTGAGGGTCGCCATCGAGGAGTGGCTCGCCCGCATCCCAGAGTTCGTCCTGGATCCCGAGGGCGAGGTCACCTGGGCAGGTGGGCAGGTCAGGGGACCGCGCAACGTGCCGGTCATCTTCGACTGACGATCGCCGGCGACGCACAGGTGGCCGAGCCACTGAAGGACAGCTTCGGCGTCGACGTAATCGATGCAATCGCCGCCCAGGTCCAACTGGTACACCCGTCGTTCGACCGTGCCCGATTCATCGCCTACTGCACCGATGGCTACGCCGACCTCGAGCTGACGCCCAGAGCCAGACGCATTGCCGAAGGCCTGGCGCAGAACCTCCCACAGGACCGATCCGCAGCGATCGCGATATTGCACAAGGCGGTCGAGGCCTGGCCCGCAGCCGATGGGTCGCCGATGGGGCCGTTCGTGCACCTGCCGGCGGTGTTCTTCGTCGCCGAACACGGACTGGACCATTTCGAGCAATCGATGGAGTTGCAGCGCGAGCTGACGAAGCGCTTCACAGCCGAGTTCAGCATCAGAGCGTTCATCGAAGCCCATCCCGAGCAAACGATGAGGCGGCTCGCTCAATGGGCCACCGACCCCGACGAGCACGTGCGGCGTCTCGTGTCGGAGGGAACCCGGCCCCGGTTGCCCTGGGCGCGGCGGCTGCCCGTGTTTCAGGCCGATCCATCCCCGGTGTTGGATCTGCTCGAAGTGCTGAAGGACGATCCGTCCGAGTACGTCAGGCGCTCTGTGGCCAACAACCTCAACGACATCGCCAAAGACAACCCCGACCTAGTCGTGGAGGTTGCCAGGCGTTGGCTGGTGGATGCGTCGCCAGAACGTCGCCGCATGGTCAGACACGGGCTCCGTTCGTTGATCAAGGCCGGACATGCCGGAGCCCTCGAGGCCATGGGGTTCGGACACCGGTCGGGGTTGTCGCCCGTTCGAACGTCGATCGAGCCGTCGGTCGCCGCGATAGGCACCAAGGTGGTGGTCGCGGTCGACCTCCACAACCCTGGCACCGAGCCTGAAAGCGCGTTGGTCGACATCAGGATCCACTTCGTCAAGGCCGATGGTTCGACCTCTGCGAAGGTCTTCAAGGGCGCCGAGCTAGAGGTCGAGCCCGACGCTGTGCGCAGTGTTCGCAAGACGATCTCGGTGGCCCAGCAATCGACGCGTCGCCACTACAGCGGATGGCACGCAGTCGAACTGCTGGTCAACGGCAGGGCAATCGACTTGGGCGGTTTCGAGCTCGTCTAGCCTCGTCGGTGTGATCAAGCCAGCCCCCCAACGCCTTCGCTCGCTGTTGTTCGCTCCGGCTGTCAGGCCCGACTTCATGGCCAAGCTGCCCGACAGGGGCGCCGACGCAGTGGTTCTCGACTGTGAAGACGCCACCCCACCAAACGCCAAGGACGAGGGGCGCTCGAACGCCAGACAGATCGCACCCGACCTGATCCAGCGCGGGTGCGCGGTGACCATACGGGTCAATGGGCCCACCAGCGAATGGTTCGAGGCCGACATCTCCCAAGGTCTGTTGCCTGAGCTTGCGGCGGTCGTGATACCCAAGGTCGAGACGGTCGCTGGGCTGGACCACATCTCGGCTCTGCTGGACCGCGCCGGCCTGCCCGAGCTGGGTGTCGTGGCGGGAATCGAAACGGCCCTCGGCGTCGCCGACGCCCGACCGCTGCTGGCTCACCCCCGGGTTGTCGCGGCATATTTCGGGGCCGAAGACTTCATCGCCGACATGGGCGGCGTCAGGACCGAGTCGAACGAAGAGGTCTTGTTCGCTCGTTCGAAGGTGGCGCTGGCAGGCCGTCTTGCAGGGGTTGCAACCCTGGATCAGGTGGTCACCAACTTCAGAGACGACGAGCGATTCGCTCGCGAGTCGGCCCAAGCCCGGGCTCTGGGTTACGTCGGCAAGCTGTGCATCCACCCGAACCAGGTCGCGATAGCCAACGATGCCTTCATCCCCTCGCCCGACGAAGTAGACCGCGCCCGCCGCCTGTTGGCCGCTTACGAAGAGGCCGTCGAGCGAGGTGTGTCGGCAATCGATTTCGAGGGCCAGATGGTGGATGAGCCGCTGGCCGCTCAGGCCAGGCGCATCGTCAGCTTGGGCGCTTGAGCATCAGGGCGTCACGAACCGCTCGACACACCAGGGTGTCGTCTTGCTTGTAGGCGCGGTGCTCGAAGGTCACGACGCCCTGGGTGGGCCGACTCTTTGACTCGCGAGCCTCGGCGACCAGGGTCTCGACCCTCAGTGTGTCGCCGTGGAACATCGGAGCCGGAAAAGTGATCTCTCGGAACCCGAGGTTGGCCACGGTGGTTCCGAGAGTGGTCTCGTGAACGCTGATGCCGATGACCGTTGCAATGGTCAACATCGAGTTGACCAACGGTTTGCCGAACTCGGTCTCCTTCTCTGCGTAATCGAAGTCGAGGTGCAGCCATGCCGGATTCATGGTGATCGAGGTGAACAAGACGTTGTCGGCCTCGGTCAGGGTGCGCCTGATGGCGTGCTGGATCACCAGGCCAGGAGTCAGTTCCTCGAACCATTTGCCGCTGACGGGTCGTTCCATGCGGGCACCCTAGCTGGCGGCGTCCCAGGTGTCGGTGGTTACGCCGGCCTCACGCAGTTCGACCTTGCGCACCTTCTCGGTGGGGGTTTTCGGCAGTGAATCGGCGACCCGTATGAAGCGGGGCACCATGAACCGCGGCATGGTCTCGCCGAGCCTGGCGTGCAGTTCTGCGGGGTCGACCGACTGACCGGGTTTTGGAACGACTACTACCAGCACCTCGTCTTCGCCCCATTCGGACGGCACCGCAACCGCGGCCGACTCGAGGACCGCAGGGTGATCGTTGACCTGGGCCTCGACCTCCATCGAAGAGATGTTCTCGCCACGCCGACGGATGGCGTCCTTCTTGCGGTCGACGAAGTGGAACCAGCCGTGCTCGTCGCGGTAGAAGCCGTCGCCGGTGTGGA
>JAGQSP010000254.1 GCA_020439485.1 Acidimicrobiales bacterium
AGGCCCGAGATCATGGATGCAAGCCCGCTCAGCCGTTTGATGAACCCCCGCTCGATCGCGGTCTTCGGGGCCTCCGAATCGGGGCAGAGCGTGGGGGCCCAGGTGTTCGGCAACCTCATCGCCGACGACTTCGACGGACCAATAGTCCCGATAAACCCCAAGCACGATCAGCTGGCGGGCCGGGCCTGCTATGCCTCCATCCACGAGGTGCCAGAAGAGATCGACCTGGCCGTGATCGCAACACCGGCGGCGACCGTTCCTGGCATCATCCGCGATCTCGGCGAGGTCGGGATACACAACGCAATCGTGCTGTCGGCCGGCTTCGGAGAGGGCGATGGCAGCGGAGCGCGACTCGAGCGCGACCTGCTGTCGGCAGCCAGACACGCTGGTGTCAGGTTCATGGGGCCCAACTGTGTAGGGCTGGTGCGTCCGGGCCACAACATGAACGCCACCTTCCTGAAGGGAGGCACACCGCGTGGCCGCCTGGCCCTGGTATCGCAGTCGGGAGCGCTGTGTTCGGCGATCTCGGACTGGGCCGGACCACACCACCTCGGATTCTCGGCGCTCGTCAGCCTGGGCAACTCGACCGACATCGACTTCGGCGACGTCATGCAGTTCCTGGCGATCGACCCGCAGACCGACGCGATCCTGCTCTATGTCGAGGGCGTCAAGCACGCCCCCGACTTCATCTCGGCCCTGCGCGCCACAGCCAGGCTCAAGCCGGTGATCGTGCTGAAGTCAGGACGCCACATCGCCAGCTCCAAGGCCGCCCACACCCACACCGGCGCCCTGATCGGCTCAGACGCTGTGTTCGACGCCGCGCTCGAGCGTGCCGGCGCGGTTCGGGCCCAGACGTTCGGCCAGCTGTTCGCTGCGGCCGAGATCCTGTCGTCGCCTGCCAGGGCCCACGGCAACCGGCTGACGATCATCACCAATGGCGGAGGTGCCGGTGTGCTGGCCGCGGACCGTGCCGGCGACATGGGCCTGCATCTGACCGACCTCACCGACGACACCATCGCCAATCTCGACGGGTTCTTGCCGCCCTACTGGAGCAAGGGCAACCCGGTCGACATCTTGGGCGACGCCGGCCCAGACGAATACGGCGCAGCGGTGCGCGCCTGCTATGGCGACAAGAACACCGACGGCGTGTTGGTCATGTTGACCCCTCAGGCGATGACAGACCCGACAGCGGCCGCACAGGCGGTCATCGATGCACTGCCCCAGCGCCCGGCCAAACCCGTGCTGGCGTGTTGGATGGGCGAGGCCGCGGTCGCCGAGGGTCGAAAGCTGTTCTCCAAGAGTGGCGTAGCCGATTTCATCACCCCCGAACGAGCGGTCGAGGCGTTCTCGTACCTGGCGCAACACCACCGAAACCGACGACTGGCGCTGGAGACACCCGGACCCCTCTCCGACAAGCACGCACCCGACCTCGAAGGTGCACGGATGATCGTCGAGTCTGCTCTGGTCGACGATCGCGAGATGTTGTCCGACGTCGAGTCGAAGGCTCTGTTGCGGGCCTTTCGTATCCCCATCAACGTCACCATGGAGGCCGGCACTGCCACCGAGGCTTTGATCGCGGCCGAGACCGTCGGGTTTCCGGTGGCCATGAAGATCAACTCACCCGACATCACCCACAAGTCCGACGTTGGCGGCGTACGCATCAACATCGGCGATGCCGCCGAGGTCAAGCGGGCGTTTCGCGACATCGTCGACTCGGTGGCCCAGCAGCGCCCCGACGCACGCATCAAGGGGGTCACGGTCGAGCAGATGGCCCAGGTCAACGCGGCACGCGAGCTGGTCGTGGGTGCCAGCCGAGACCAGGTGTTCGGCCCCACGATCCTGTTTGGGGCGGGCGGCACGATGGTCGAGGTTCTGGAGGACAGCGCCGTAGCCCTGCCCCCGCTGAACAGCGTGCTGACCGACCGCCTGATCAACCGAACCAAGGTGTCGAGGCTGCTGGACGCGTTCAGGGACCGTCCTGCAGTCGACCGCAGCGCGGTCATAGACGTTCTGATGAGCGTGTCAGACCTGGTCTGTGAGATGCCAGAGATCGTCGAGCTGGACATCAACCCCCTGTTCGCAGGGCCGGACGGAGTGGTCGCCGTCGATGCCCGTATCCGTATAGCCCGCCCACCGGCACGCGAGGGTCACTACGACCACGTCGCCATCCACCCTTATCCCAGGCACCTCGTCATCGAGGACCATCTGTCGGATGGCAGCGTGCTGACGATTCGCCCGATCAGGCCAGAAGACGCCGACAGCGAGGCCACGTTCGTGCGCGAGCTGTCGGACGAGGCCAGGATGTTCCGGTTCATGGGCGCTCTCAACGAGCTGAGCCCCGAGATGCTGGTGCAGTTCACGCAGATCGATTACCGGCGAGAGATGGCAATGGTGGCCATGGTCGAAATCGACGGCCGCCAGGAACAGGCCGGCGTGGCCCGCTATGTGATCAACCCCGACGGTCGCAGCTGTGAGTTCGCCATCGTCGTCGGCGACAAGGTGCAGCGACAAGGCATAGGCACCAGGTTGATGAAGGCACTATTCGGGGCGGCGCGTGACCACGGGATGACCGTCATGGAGGGCTCGGTCATGCGCAACAACACACACATGTTGAGCCTGATGGAGAGCTTGGGCTTCACCCGCAGGCCCGACCCCGAAGACCACGACCTGGTGCTGGTCGAGCGCTGGTTGTAGGCCTCGGCAAGTTGGTCGTGCCTCGGCCGACAGGCACGACCATGACAATGCACGACGAGCTGCTGGAGACAGCGGTACCTGCCGGCTTCGATGCCGACGACGAATCCTCCAACGCAGCGTCGCGTCCAGACCCTGCGCCCATGAAACGCCGCTCGCTGGCCGCGCTGATCGATCTGGTGCCGCTGTCGATAGTCGCGTACACGTTGCGCGACGAAGGCGGCCAGGCGGGCATGTTGACGCTCAGCAACGGGCGCCTGCTTCTGGCAACTCTGATCTCGATGACCTACTACCTGGCATCTGAAGCCATCACCGGCACGACCCCGGGCAAGGGCCTGCTGGGCCTCAAGGTGGTGGGCGACGACGGCGCCAGGCCGGGGTTCAAGGCCGTTGTGTTGCGCACGTTCTTCCGTCTCGTCGATGGATTTCCGGTGCTGTACTTGGTCGGCTTCGTCGCCGCTGTGGCGGGCCCCCATCGCCAGCGCGTCGGCGACCGGGTGGCCAACACTCATGTGGTCTGGCGCACCCGAGAAGATTCGTGGGGCCTGCCTCAGACCGCTGCTCTTCTGGCGGTCGCAGTTGCGACTCTCGGCCTTGCAGCCGTGGCCCACAACGCCAGGGACGACTCCCTATTGGGCCGAATCGAACCGTTCAGCTACGACGTCGACCGTGCCCTGGCGTTTGCCGACGAGACGGTCGTGGCGGTCTTCCCCGAGCTGTCGGCCGATGCGTTGATGGACCGTTGGCCGACCGATCTGGTGTCGAGAGAGCTGACCGAGTCGTCGCTGGTCGGGCTCGAGTCGTATTCGGGGCGCCTTACGGGTGAGGCCACCCAGTTGGACCACCGGGAGTGGCACAACACGCCAATCACAGGTCTGCCCGGCACATACGACATCGCCGAGATACGCCACAAGGCGGAGTTCGAAAACGGTCCTGGCGAAATCTGGCTTGCCGTCACCGAGGTGAACGGCGAGATGCGCCTGATCAGCTGGCGCATCCTGTTGGATGCCGACATAGTCGCCGACTGATCGGTCCCGGGCTCGGCTATGTCGGCCTGGTCAGCTGCAGGATCTCGTGCAACGGCCGATCGACGGGGTTGTCGGGAACCATGTCGCCGCGAGCCACGAGCTCGAAGCCGGCCGACAACAGCGCCCTCCACGACGCGACGTTGGACGAGTTGACCGGCACCACGAGGCGCTGAACGGCTGGCTTGGTGGCCCATACGGTCTGCGCGAATGCTGCGATCATCGCCCGACCGATGCCCATGCCCACCAGGTCGGCACGGCCGATGAAGTAGTCGATCGATGCATCGCCATCACCGACCGGGTACACCGAACGCATCTCGTCCACGTATTCGGGATAGTCCGAGAACATGCAGAACTGGATGACCCCGATGGGCTCACCCGTGTACTCGACGATGTAGTCCTCGGCCGGTTCCTGGCCATCGGCGGTGGGACCGAAGTTGTCTTCGACGGCAACGGGTGACGGGTCGTGATTCCACCACCGACGCACGTGCGCCTCGGACAGCCAGTCAGACAACTGTCCGAAGTCGGGTCGAGACAACCGCCGGAACTCGAATTGCATCGATGGCCTCTCAGACGCTCTCGGCTATGAAGAACGACTCAGAGCCAGAGGGGATGGTGTCGGTCACTTCAACTGCGGTGACGTCGGCATGCGTAGGTCCGCGCCGACACCACGCGACCAGCGCCTCGACGGCCGCATCCGGGCCCTCGAATTGGCCCTCGACCGTGCCGTCGAGGCGATTGCGAACCCAACCAGAGACGCCCAGTCGGGTCGCCTGTCGCATGCACGAGTCGCGGTACCAGACACCCTGAACCCGCCCTGTAACCACGACCCGTCGTGCTACGTGCTCCACGTGACCAGTTTGCCGCGGTCAGCCTGCGGCGGCGGCGCGAACGAAGCCGTCCAGGATCAGGTCGAGGCCGAACTCGAAAGATCTGCCGAAGCTGTATCCGGGTTTGAGCGCAACGTTGACGGTGAATTCGGCCAGGTTCGGATACTCGCCAACCGGCATTGCCGCCATGATCTCGTCGGCCAGACCGGCGATCTCCTCGCCTCCGCTGAAGGGCAGGTTGGCTTCCTGCATCGTGAATCCGTAGAGGTAGCTGTCGATCACCGCGTAGGTGTGAGCCGCCAGCTCGAACGAAAGCCCGCCACGCAGAAGGCATCCGATCACCGCGTCGTGGTGTCGCAACAGCGCGGGCCCGGGCGTGGTCCGCGATTCCATCAATGGCGGAGCCCATGGATGGCGGTTCAGCACCTGGCGCGCAGACACGCACCGAACCCGGATGGCCTGATCCCACGCCAGGTCTTCGGGAGGCAGCTCTATCTGGGCGAAGACGAGGTCGACCATGCCGTCGACTATGTCGTCCTTCGACGGCACGTGGTGGTACAGCGTCATCGGCTTGGTTTCGAGGTGGTCTGCGAGTCGGCGAATCGTCAGGTCCTCGATGCCGATCTGGTCGGCCAGCTCTATTGCGCCGGCCAACACCCGCTCTCGGTTCAGGCGGGGCCTCTTGGTCTGTGCCAAAGGTGGGTTCTCCTTGGTGTCCTCGATCGTCCAATGGCGATTTCGGGTTGACAATCGTACTTAGTACCAATATCTTGACGATCAAGCAACCAGTACTTAGTACGAATCAGGGGATTCGAGATGGACAAGACAGCCCTTCAACCGAGCGAAAGCACCGACGGCAAGGACGCAGCGATGACCGCCGTGACCCAGCGGCGCTACGGATCGTCCGACGTCTTCAACATCGAGACCATCCCGATGCCCGAGATAGGCGACCAGCAGGTCCTCATAGAGGTCCACGCAGCGGGCGTCGACCGAGGGGTGTGGCACCTGATGACCGGGCTGCCCTACCTGGTTCGTCTGGCGGGCTACGGCCTGACCAAACCCAAGAACCCAGTGCCTGGCATGGATGTTTCGGGCCGTGTCGTCGCAACCGGTGACTCGGTGACCCGTGTCGCGGTCGGCGACGAGGTATTCGGAATCGCTTCGGGCGCCTACGCCCAGTACGTCGCCGCGGACGAAGCGAAGCTCAGCCACAAGCCCGAGAACGTCTCGTTCGAAAGCGCTGCCGTTGCAGCCATTTCGGGTATCACCGCTCTGCAGGCCCTGACCGAAGTCGCCGGCGTCGAGGCTGGCCAGTCGGTTCTGGTCATTGGAGCCTCCGGCGGCGTCGGAAGCTACGCAGTGCAGATCGCCAGGGCGCTGGGCGCCGACGTCACCGGAGTGGCCAGCGCCGCCAAGGCCGATGTCGTTCGCGACCTCGGCGCCGAGTTCATCGCCTACGACGGTGGCGAAGCCGGTTCGTCGTACCTCGATGGCAGCCGACGCTTCGACGTCATCGTCGACGCAGGCGGCCGAAACCCGACCCGCCGCCTGCGCAGGGCGCTGGCCCCGCGCGGAACCCTCGTGTTCGTCGGCGGAGAGGATGGCAACCGCTTCACCGGCGGTGTCGGCCGCCAGATGCGAGCTGCGGCAATGTCGCCCTTCATCAAGCAGCGGCTGGCCATGTTCATCAGCCAAGAGAGCCACCGCTGGATCGACCGTCTGGCCGATCTGATGTCGTCGGCTGCAGTGGTGCCTGTTCTCGACCGCACCTACGCACTCGACGAGACGCCCCGCGCCGTCGATGACCTGGCCAGCGGTCGCCTGAAGGGCAAGGCCGCCATCGTCGTGAGGCCCCGGGGCTAGGGCGACACCACCAGCTCGTACCCACCAGTTCGTAGCCACCAGGAGATTCACCATGACCACCATGACCATCGACCCCGCCGTGTCGGCAGCCGCCACAACCGCATCCAGGCCGACGCTGACCGCCCGACGCACCACCAGTCCCAAGACGGCGGCCCTGATCGCCGGAGTGGGCTATGTGCTGCTGTTCGCGCTTGCGATCTTCGCCAACTTCTTGGTCCTCGAGTCGATGGTCGTCACCGACGACCCCTCGGCGACGTTCGACAACATCGCATCTTCGACCGGGCTGTTTCGCCTGGGGCTGGTCGCGTTCCTGGCCGTGTTCGTCATCGACATTGCAGTGGCGTGGGCGCTGCACGTCGTGTTTCGAGACCACGACCCCGACCTGTCGCTTCTGGCTGCGTGGGCTCGACTTGGCTACACCGTGTTCCTGGGCGTTGCGGTCATGGAGTTCTTCGAAGTCCTGCACATCGTCGATGACCCCACGCGCGTGGCCACACTCGGCAGGGCACAGGCCGAGCTTCAGGTCACGGCAGCGCTCGAATCGTTCGACGCCTTGTGGCTGATCGGGCTGGTCGCCTTCGGTTTGCACCTGGTGCTGTTGGGCTCGATGATCATCCGCACCGGACTCGGCTCGCGGCTGATGGGCGTCATCGTCGCCATCGCCGGAGTCACCTACGTGATCGACACCATCGCCAACGCAGCGATGCCCAACTACGAGGCCTACTCGGGCGCATTCCTGGCCATGGTTGCAATACCTTCGATGATCGGCGAGGGCTGGGTCGGCCTGTGGTTGCTGTCCAAGGCACGCTCG
>JAGQSP010000255.1 GCA_020439485.1 Acidimicrobiales bacterium
AGCAGGGTCGACTTGCCGCAACCCGACGGGCCCACGACGGTGACGAACTCGCCCCTGTCGACGGAGAAGCTGACGTCTTTGAGAGCTTCGGTGCCGTCGGGAAAGACCATCCCGATGTTGTGGAATGACAGTGCCGGGCTCGACATGGGTTGCTAGTACCAATCGTGAGACGGTTGTGGGAAGCCGTTCGGGCAGGCGAGCCACACCTTAGTACGAATGCCATCGCGAAAACATTTTCGTCTTACTTAACGCTCTCTGATGCCAATCTGACGTCTGGGTCGCCCGCGGAGGCTATTTTGGCGCAAATGGTCGTCGAGTTTCTGACATTCGTGGTGGACCCCGCCGAGCGAGCCCAGTGGCTGACGGCGGAGGAGTCCAACTGGAGCCGGTTCCTCGAGCAGCAGGAGGGCTTCGTCCGCAAGCAGATGTGGGTTGACGAGGCAGATCCCTTCCGGGTGCACGCCGTCATCTGGTGGGAGACGATGGAGCAGTGGAAGGCCATTCCTCAGGCGGCGCTGGACGAGGTGGTCCGCAATATGGGTGCATACGAGAAGGTGCCCCACGAGACCGTCTATCAGGTGATCAGGGACTGCTGATCTGGGCCAGAACCTGGGCGGCGCGGCGCACCAACTCGACCGGGTCGTGGTTGCCTGCGTTGAGGTCGACGAGGTTTATGCCAACCGAGCTGGGCCTGATGCGAGATGCCTCGGCCTCCAGCACGGGGCCGACCTGATCCCATGTCGAGCAGTGATCCAGCTCGACGTCGGCCGCGCTCTGGTACAAAGCCAGCCCGACGTCGGGGTTGACCGAGCGTGCGTTCTCGGCGATCGAGTCGTGTTGCTGGGGGCTGCACCCGCTGACGAACACGCCGTCGCCGTGGCGGGCGGCAGTGCGCACTATCTGGGGCCCCCGTCCTCCGACCCACAGGCCTACGCGGCGCGGCGGTGCCGCGTGCGGCGGCGGGCCGTAGTGCTGGGTGGCCTGCCCGTCGAACACCGATCGGGCCGTCAACAGGGCGTCCTTGATCACACCGACCGGGCGCTGCACCTCTATGCCGAAGGGATCCAGTGAAAGCCCGCCGCCCAGGCCGATTCCCAGGCGAAAGCGTCCGCCGCTGAGTTCGTCGATGGTCATGGCGGTCGACGCCAACGCCCCCGGGTGGCGCAGCAGGGGCGAGGTGATTCCGGTGGCCAGCGTGATGGACGACGTCTCGGCAGCTGCGGCCGCCAATATGGCCATGGGCTCGCGGCTGACCCCCTCGTCGGCCAGCCAGATCTCGTCGAGCCCGCACTGCTCGGCCGCGATGACGGCCTCGACCATGCGCATTGCCGGAGCCGACGGGAACAGCCAGACCCCCTTGCGAACCGATGTCGTGGCGGGTGATTCGGCCATGAGCTGGTGAGCCTACAGTTGGGCCATGCGCGTAGGAGTCTTCTTGTTCGGCGGCGTCGAGATGGATGAGGTGGGCGCGGGCCCGCCCGACCCGATGTCTCGCCGGTTCACCAACGAACAGATCTGGCGGGGGACCGAGCAGATCGTCGACATGGCGGTGTTGAGCGACAGGCTCGGCTACGACTCGTACTGGTTGACCGAGCACCATTTCCAATACGAGGGCTACGAGATCGTGCCCAACGGCATCCTGCTCGGGGCGATCATGGCCGAACGCACCGACAACATCCGCATCGGCATGGCGTTCAACATCGTGCCCCAGTGGCACCCGCTGAAGCTGGCCGAGGACTTCGCAACGCTGCACAACATCTCGGGCGGTCGGGCGATCCTGGGCGTGGGGCGCGGCACCGTGCCGCGCGAGGCCGAGAACCTGGGCACCAAGATCGGCAGCTTCGACAACCCCGACATGGCCGCCGCCGACGAGGTCAACCGCAAGCAGTTCGAGGAGGCCATGGAGGTCATCCAGCTGGCGCTTCAGAACGAGACCTTCAAATTCCATGGCGACGTCTATCACTTCCCGGCGCCGGGCATCCCAGACCGCGGCGGCTTCGTCGAGACCCTGACCCTGGTGCCACGCCCGCTGTACCCATACGAGACGTGGCAGGCCATCACCTCACCTCCCACCCTCGAACAGGTTCCGAAGTGGGGATGGGGCGGGGTGTTCTGGAACAACCATCACTCGTTCGTCAAGCAACGCTGGGAGCGATTCGCCGAGATCTATTCGCAGCACCACAACCAGGCGCTCGGCCGTGGTGAGAAGCGCATGCTGACCCTCAGCATCCACATCGGCGACACCCACGAGCAGGCGATCGAGGGCATGCGCGCCGGGCACGACGAGTTCTGGAAGTTCCTGGGGCCCTACGGCTGGAGCAAGGGCTACATGGGTGCCGATGGCCGGCCGGCCGCACCAGGCCTGATCCCCAGCCTCGAGGAATCGATGGAACAAAAGACCTGCATCGTGGGCACCGCAGACGAGGTCGCAGAACAGATCAAGTGGTACGACGAACAGCTGGGGTTGGAGAACCTGATGATCTTCCCGGCCATGCCGGGCGACGCCTACAGCAAGGTCGAAGAGCAGCTTCACCGGTTCGCCGAGAACGTCATGCCCCAGCTGTGAGCCGGCCCCCGACCAACTGAAACAAGCGGCGACGATCTCGTGGACTCGGCCATAGCGGCGGCCATAGCGGCCGGGTTCTTCTGGGCTGCCAACATCATCGTGGTGCGGTGGGCTCTGCCTCGCACGGGTGCTCCGGCCCTGGTGGGCGCGGCGGTGGGGGTTTCGGTCGCCTCGCTGGTAGCCACAGCGGTGGCGCTGGCCTCGGCTCAGGCCCTGCCGAGCGCCGACGACCTGTGGCGCTTCGCGTTGGTCGGCGCCATCGCCCCCGGCAGCTCGCAGGGACTGTTCGTCGCCTCGATCGGTTCGATAGGCCCGTCGCGCACGTCGGTTCTGGTGGGTACGTCACCGGTCTTCTCGGTGCTGCTGGCCATGGCCTTCCTGGACGAAGACTGGCGCCTGGCCATCATCGTGGGCACCGCCTTGACGGTGGTTGGCAGCGCTCTGATCAGCTGGGAACCGACCTCGGGGGTCAGGCGTGTGGGCGTGGCCCTGGCGCTTTTGACCGCCTTCAGCTTCGGTGTGCGCGACGTTGTCGCCCGCCACTTCAACAGCGACAGCGACGTGTCGTCGTGGTGGGCCGGCGCAGTGGTTCTGGGCGCCGCGGGCTTGGTTCTGGTGACCATGGCGGTTGCCACGCAGCGAGGCGGAACCGCCAGGGCCTTCAAGGCCGCCACGCCCGAATTCTTGGCCTCGGGACTGCTGATCGGCATGGCGCTGCCGGTGTTGCTGATCGCTCTCGACAGGGGCCAGGTGGGAATCGTGGCGCCTCTTTCGCTGGCTTCGCAGAACATCTCGGTGGTGGCGATGGGCGCTGTGGTGTTCGGCGCCCAGGAACGAACCCCCAGGGTGCTGGCCGCACTGACATTGGTGCTGGCCGGAGCCTTCGTGGTGTCGTCGGCAGGGTGAGCGGGGCTGGGCTAGCGTCGAGGGCCGTGGACACACTGGTCGTGCAGGTACACCCGCTCGAAGACAGCTTCAACGCAGCGGTTCTGGATGCCGTGATCAGGGGTTTGCACCGGGCCCGAGTTCAGCACCGGGTTGTACGCCTGTACGACGACCCGCAGCCCTCGCTGTCGGGTGTCAGCGAACTGATCGTCGTGTATCCCACATGGTGGGGCGGGCAGCCGGCGCGCCTGCTCGCTTGGCTGCAGCAGACGCTGGGGCCCTACGTCGACGGCCCCAAGGTGGGCAAGGCGTCGCCGCTGTCGGGGGTGCGGCACCTCGCTGTCGTCACAACCCACGGGTCGTCCAAGCTCATGAACCTGGCCCAGGGCGAACCTGGGTTGCAGACCTTGAAGCGGGTGGTTCTGCCCCTGTGCGCCCCGGGCGCACAGTTCGAGTGGCTGTCGTTGTACAAGATCGACCGCACCACCGAGAGCCAGAGGCGCGAGTTCCTCGAAGAGGTCGAAGCTCGGTTTGCCACACCTCACAGCGAGGCCGGTGTCACCAGCGCGACAGCGCCTTCCTGACAGCTTCTGGGTCGGGGGCATCTGCAGGCACCGCCACCCAGGTTCGCCTGGCCAGGCGATGGCAGCTGAGCCGGATGTTCCACAGCAGGGTGCGCTTGCCCGAGTTGCGAGCCTTCAGCGATGCCAGCCTGCCGTGGTTGGTGGCCGTGACCGCTCCGAGACGCCTGATGTTGGTCATGCCGGGCCGGACGCGTTCTCGTTCGTCGAACACGAACGCAACCCCGGGCACCAGAACCCGCTCGAGCCAGCTCTTCAGCACTGCCGGGATGGTGTGCATGGTCGTCGGATAACAAAACAGCAGCCCGTCGGCGGCCTTCAGCGCAGCCGCGTCCTCGACGGTCTCGGGCGACATCAGCGGCTGATCGCCGTGGTATTCGCGGCGCTCGTCGGCCGACATGAACACCTCGAAGGGCCCACCAACCAGCACCCGCCGCGTCACCTGATGACCTTGCGATTGCAGCGCCTCGACGGCTGCGTCGGCCAGTATCGCTTGGGGCGACTCGGGGTCGAAGGCGTCGAGTACCAGGACTTTCACCGCAGCGTCCTCATCTCAGGGGGAGTGCTCATGCCGGGGGAGTCATCATGCAGATGATCTCCAGGGCTTCTTCGCCTATCGAGTCGACGGCGTCGAGGCGGTTGCTTGCGAAGTGAATCGAGTCGCCCGAACGCAACACGTACGGCTCGTGGTTGCGCAGATGAACCCGAGCGACGCCGGCCAGCACGTGAATCCACTCTTCGCGGGCGCGCTCGATGCGTACGGCTTCGTAGTGCTCGCCAACCTCGAGCCGCCGATGGAACGGCATCATCTGCCAGTTCGCAAAGTTGGTCAGCAGCTCGACCTTGGGGCCATCAGCGCCCAATGTCGCCTTGGGGCGATCGTCGGAACGCACCACCGGGTTGCGGTCGTCGGAGCTGAGCAGCTCGTACAGCGGTATGCGCAGTGCCTCGGCGATGCGCCCAAGCGAGGCCAGCGACGGCGACACCTGATCGTTCTCGACCTGAGACAAGAACCCAGTGCTCAACTCGGTGAGCTCGGCGACCTCGCGAAGGCTCATCTGCAGCTCGTTACGCCTGAGCCTGACCTCTCGTCCTACCTGCACGAACGTCGATCCTATTCGAGGTCGATCACGAGGCAGACCAAGGGTCGACCGGAGGTTCTATGAACAACGGGGCGAAGTCGATGGAGCGGTCGGTTCCGACCAGATCGGCGATCAACTCGCCAACCCCAGGCGCTCTCATCATGGCGGCCCTGACCGCATCGGGCGCCTTGCCCTCCCAGATCTCGGTGTCGGTTTGGGCCGGGCAGATCGTCAACACCCGTATGCCGCTGGGCCTGCCCTCGACACGCAACACCTCGCCGAACGCGTTGAGGCCACCCTTGGACGCTGCGTAGGCCGCGTTCTCGGGAAACCCGCGGACCGCAGCGATGCTGCTGATCAACACCACCTGGCCCGCGCTGGCCTGGAGGTGCGGCCAGGCGGCTCGGGTCAACTGCACGGTCGCCTTGAGGTTCACCTCGACGACCGATCGCCAGAAGTCTGGGTCGGTGTCGGCGATGGAACGCTTCTCGAACACACCGGCGGCGTTGACCACCACGTCGAGCCGGTCGAAGCGGTCGACGACCTCGGCGATGAGTTCGCCCGGTGCGTCCCATCGCGCGAGGTCGCACGCCAAGGGGGTCGTGAGCGGCCCGGCCTGCGCAGCGACCGCTTCGAGGCGTTCGAGGCTTCGCCCGGCCACCACCACCCGGGCACCGCGTGCGGCCAAGGCCATGGCGGTGGCTGCGCCTATGCCCGAGCTGCCACCCGTCACCAAAACGAC
>JAGQSP010000256.1 GCA_020439485.1 Acidimicrobiales bacterium
GCGGCGGCCTGTTCGAGACCGGCGCGGGCGGCTCGGCTCCCAAGCACGTGCAGCAGTTCGAGAAGGAGAACCACCTGCGCTGGGATTCGCTGGGCGAGTTCCTGGCTCTTTCGGTGTCGTTCGAGCACCTCGGCGAATCGTTCGACAACGCTGCGGCCCGCATGCTTGGTGAGACCCTCGACACCGCAACCGCCAGGCTGTTGGAAGAGAACAAGTCGCCGTCGCGCAAGGTCAACCAGATCGACAACCGTGGCAGCCATTTCTACCTGGCCATGTATTGGGCCAGGGCCATGGCCGAACAGACCGGCAACCCCGAGGCCGCAGCCAGGTTCAAGCCGCTGGCCGAGGCGCTGGAAGCGGCCGAAGAAACCATCGCCAACGACCTGATTGCGTGCCAGGGCGTGCCCATGGACATCGGCGGCTACTACTTCCCCGACCCCGAGCTGGCGTCGGCCGCCATGCGCCCCAGCCAGACCTTCAACCAGATCCTGGCCGACTTCAACGCCGGCTGAACCACCATGAGACCTACGGTCGTCTAACCAAACGCAATCAACTGCGTTTGCTCGCGATCAGAAGCTGGGGCTAGGTTCTCGCCACCGTCACTATGCGTGGTCGCATGGAGGCGGTGTGGGACCCGTGCGGCGACGTCGCGGGTGGAGCGACTGGAACCGACATGGCACGAGCGACCGAGTCCATCGGCGGCCGCACCCCCCGGCGTGTGTTCTCGACCAGCAGAACGCTCGGCGGGCTCGTCGCTGTTGCGGTCTTGTTGGTGTTCGGTCTGGTTCTGAGAGCCGATGGTGCAACGTCGGTTACCGTCCAGATAGCAGAACCAGGCAGGTCGGGATCGGTCCCCAAGCTCGATCTGTCGAGCTTCTCTGCCGCCCGAGCATCGCTCAACAACGCCAACAGGATCAGCATCGAGTGGCCCGGAGCCACCGGCCTGGGCACCAAGTCGTTGGGTAACTCGCAGGTCACCGTCGACACCGACGTCCAGGCGATCACCGTCAACGGTTCGGTCTCGGTGCAGGGAGCGACATATCAGGCGATCCTGGTGGCCGACTGGGAGCCCGGTAGCAACACCCCCGTTCTGGCCTTCGGGCTCGGCGGCGATGTCGATCTGTCGATCCTCAACCCGAACTGGAAGGCGGCCTCTGGCGCTTTGAAGGTCGAGGGTTCGGTCGTCGTGACGACCGCGGATATCGATCTCGACGCGACCGCTGCGGGAAAGGCCTTCTTCGGTGAAGGCGAGCCGGCCTCCGCGGGGATCAGCGTCCAAGGCAACGTGGCTCTGTCTCGCCACCTTCCTGGCCTCACGGCCAACTCGGCAAAGGTTGCTGTTTCTGGCGAGTTCAGCGGCGATGTGGTCGCACTTTTGACCAACCGGCCCCTCCTGCCAACCGATCAGTCCGACGTTCGCCTAACGGGCCAATTCGGCGCAACGGGCATTCGCGGGCTCACCGGCGCGGACGGGATCAAGTCGACAGAGTTCACGCTGGTGGTCGGCCTCGAGGGCATCGGTGGCGATGCCTCGATGTCCGTCGAGGCGGTCGGCGCAATCACCATCAACCACCCGCGGCTCGCCGCCGGCGACGTGGTCTTCGAGATGGTCGCCAGAGCAGACGGATCTACGACATCGTTCGAGGGTGGCCTGGCTTCGGGCAGTTCGTGGAAGGCTCCGCTTGGGCAGACCTCCGTCGAGGTGGCGTCTGCCAGGGCCGACTTCACCTTCAACTCCGACGGCACATTCTCGGGCGGTTTCTCGACCGAAGTGACCCTCGAAGGCGCCAGGGCCAAGCTCGCGATGTCGACCGACGGATCGAACCTCTCGGTCGACCTGGAACTGCCCCCGATCAACGTTGGCCAGGTGGCCGACATGCTCAAGAAGGCCGGCATCAACACCGGCTCGGTCCACGCCGATGTGCGCAGGCTCGGGGTTGGGGCCACCGAACTGCACTTCACCACAGACGGTCCCAACATCGAGGGAACGCTGGTTACGGGCGTGAACTTCGCCAACGCAGGCGCTCGGCTGCTGGTCAGCGGTAACACAGCTTCAGCGAACAGCTTCGTTCTGGCCTTCAAGGCCGATGGAGCGTCTCTTGGCGACTACTTCAACGCCGGACTACTGAGCGACATGCCGGTGCCCGAGGGTGCCGTAGTCATCTCCCAGCGCGACATCACCCAGGCCACCTACCCGGCCGGTTCGCCAGAGCGCACCTTCTTCGCCGACGTCATGTGCGCCGCGAACAACCAGAACTGCTCGTTCTCGATCGCCAGAGGTGTCACGATCGCCGGCCAGATGACGCTACCCGAGACGGTGCGTTCGGCTCTGTCGGCGATGGGGCCTGCCGGCACCGACGGCAACCTCCAGTTCACCGGCACCATCCCGGCGTTCGGCGGCAGCGGGCTCGACATACGCATCAAGCTGCCGACCATCGATCGAAACGCCAACAGCCCCGAGTGGTTCAAACAGGCCCAGCTCGAGACGACGATCTCCAACCGCGGCGGTGTCACCAGCTTCGGTCTCGTCGGTCGGCTCACGACGGTCATGCCCGATGAGGGGACCAAAGCCGACACCGTCACCTTCCAGATCGACGGGGCGGTTTCTCTCGACCCGACCGGGGCCAGCATCACCATCGGTGGCGGGCTGGCACCGGGCACCGGCTGGACCACGCCGTTCGGAATCGATTGGCTCGACCTGCAGGCTCTGCGCCTGGAGATGACGATCAACGTCGGTCCGAAGCCGTCGGCGCAGGCAGGCGTTCGAGCAAAGGCCAAGATCGGCCCGTCGACGTTCGACGTGTCGGCCGCCGTCGAGGTCGCCGCCGGTCGGTTGGGCGCAGGCGTGCGCATCCAGGCGGACGTGATCG
>JAGQSP010000026.1 GCA_020439485.1 Acidimicrobiales bacterium
TGGAGGTGGGCGGCGTCGCGGATCACGCCGACCAGTCGGGTGTCGCCACCAGCGATGGTCTCGATCGAGAAGTCGTCGCAAAGCCGCGCGAGGATGCGCTCGCTGGCTCGACCGCGGATGACGATCTCGTAGGTGGTCGGCTCGTTCATGACCTCACAATCGGGTACGACCGTGTGGTTCGTCTTCGCCTCCCAGGCCACCTCACCCGGGTGAGATCACCGACGCCGGGGCTGACCTCCCCTGTTCGTCGGGCCTAGAGTCCGGGTATGGGAAGCGGCGGGAAGACGAGCTTGGTGGCGACGAAGCTGACGCCGCCGACACCCCCCGGCCGTCTTGTCGACCGCACCCGTCTCAGCGACATGCTCGACGCGGCGGCAGCTGACCCCGCCGTTCGCGTGGTCCTCGTGAGCGCTCCGGCGGGATCGGGGAAGTCGACGATGGTCGCCTCGTGGCAACGTCGTCGATCCGGCGGTGCCTGGGTTCAGGCAGACGCATCGGACCATGATCCTGCGCGCTTCTGGGGCTATGTCGTCGGTGCACTGGCCGACGTCGTTCCGGGACTCGAAGCAGCGGCACGTCCGGCCGTCTCGGCGGCGGGCACTGATGCTGGCCCGCTCGTGGAACGCATCGCCAACGAGCTCGCCGCCTCGGCGCCCGTTACGCTCGTCATCGACGACTATCACCTGATCGGCAACCCGAAGATCGACGAGGCTCTGGAGCGGCTGATCGAGCTGGCGCCGGAGGGCTTCCTTCTCATTCTCGGCACCCGAGTCGATCCGGGCCTACGCCTCTCGCGACTGCGGGTGCGGTCACAACTGGCCGAGATTCGGGCCGACAGGTTGCGATTCGACGTCAGCGAAACCCACCTGCTACTCGACGGCCGTCACCTCACCGAGCAGCAAACTGCGTCACTCTGCGCCCGGACGGAAGGCTGGGCGGCAGGGTTGGTGCTGGCCGGCCTCTCGCTCGACCGCAGCGACGACCACAACGGTTTCGTCGAGGCCTTCCAGGGTGACGACCGCCTCGTGGTCGACTACCTCACCGAGGAGTACCTCGCCGGCGTCGGCGAAACCGATCGCCGGCGCATGCTCGAGAGCGCCGTTCTCGACCAGATGACCGGCCCGTTGATCGACGCCGTCTGCGGCACGGACGACGGGGCCCGTTGGCTTCCCGCGTTGGCTGCCACCAACCAACTCCTGATTGGCCTCGACAACACCGATACTGCCTTCCGGTATCACCATCTCCTTCGAGACCTGCTGCTGATCGAAGCCGAACGCGAGATTCCCCATCGCCTCGCCGATCTCCACCTCGCCGCCGCCCACTGGCATCAAGAGCACGGCGACACCTACCAGGCCATCCACCACTTCATCTCCGCCGACGACCTGGTCACCGCCGGGAACCTGATCGCCGTCCACGCCACGAAGCTTCTCAACGACGGCCAATTCTCCACGGTGATGGCCTTGCTGGCACGGCTCGGCGACCTCCCCGAACACCACTCGAGAAGCGCCGGCACCAAGGGCTGGATGGACTTCAGCACCGGCCGGTTCACCTCGGCACGTCGCTACTACGACATTGCCGCCGCCCACGACGACGGAACCGACGCGAACCTGATCGCCGCCCTCGGCATCATGGTCAACCTCGCCGAGGGAGACCTCAACACTGCGTTGTCGATTGCCGCCACCATGAGTGAACCGGTCGAGTCGACCCAGGCGATCGGCCTCGCAGCCGTGCACACGTGGGCAGGGCAGTTCGAGCAGGCCCGACGCTATATCGCCATTGCACGGGAACTGGGAGCCAGCGAACCCTCCGACTACGCCATCGCCGTCGCACCCGGCTTCGCCGCCGTGCTCGGCATCGAATCCGCCGACCCGCACCAGGCAGCCGTCGACGCCCAGGCCGGCCTGAGTCACGCAGCGGACCGCGGTATCGCGGACGCCCCACAGCTGTCGATCTCCCACGCCGTCATCGCGCGAACCACGCCAGAACCCGACAGCCGACAGAAGGCGTCGGCTCGGGCCCTCGACCTCATCCGCCGCGCCCCCGAACCCTTCACCAACGCGTACGTGCACGCTCTCGTCGCAGACACAGCACTCGAGCACGGCGACCCCGACGGGGTCACGTGGTTGGCCGAAGCCCAGCGCGCAGTCGACAGCTGCTCGGACCCCGGCATCGCCGGCCGCTTCGTCGCCAGAGTCGCGTCTCGGCACGGACAGACCACTCGCCCCTCGAGCCAGGCCGGGCTTGTCGAAGAACTGACCGACCGAGAGATCGCAGTTCTGCGCTATCTCCCGTCACCCTTGTCACAACGCGACATCGCAGGCGAACTGTTCGTCTCGCTCAACACGGTCAAGACGCACTGTCGGGCGATCTACCGCAAACTCGCAGTGACCGACCGCAAAGCGGCGATCCAGGCCGCCCGAGACGCTGGCCTTCTCTGAGCACCAGCGCAAGTACGGCTCGCTCGGACGGACCCTCAACACTGTCGTCGTCCGCCGCAACTACCGAGCCGGAATGCGCGAACTCCTCGAGGGACTCAAACGCCATGTCAAGCAACACCGTTGAGCCGTCGAGCCGTCCTCTCCTGCCGTCGGTCCGCGCCTCGTGGGTGACAGACACTCAGGTTCAGGACCACATTGGGAATCGGAATCGAATGATCAACCGAGAACGGCAGGAGAGGACAACCTTCAATGGCCGAACGCTCTGCTGGGCAGAATTCGGCATCGAAGTAGGACGGCCCATCATGTCCTTCCACGGCGGCAACGACTCCCGACTCGCAGACGGGCTTCCGGAGCCGGCGATGGGGTTGCTCTCGCAGTGCGCGAGCGGCGGGTGTCAGTCAGCGGTGTGCGGTCGACGGCCGTGACCCATCAGGGGTGCCATGCGGTGGCCGTCGCTTTCGATGTCGAAGCCGATGACGACCTCGATGTCGGTGAGCCCGGCACCGTGTAGTGCGCCGACGATCTGGTCTTGGGTGAAGCCGTGTTCGTCACCGGGCGCTCGTTCCCAGTCCCATTGGACCAACAGGCCGCCGGGTTCGAGCCGGGCTGCCAGGTCGGCGACCGTGGCGGGATAGTCGTCGAGGAAAGCGCACACCGATGAGCAGACCACGATGTGAAACTTCTTCGCTGAGGCGGGGAGCTGAACGTCGGTGATGACACGCCCTGACGCGACGAGGTCGTGTTTGGAGCGAAGGACGTCGAGCATCGCGGTCGAGGTGTCCACGGCGTGGACGGTTGCTCCAGCGTCGGTGAGGTGTTCGGTCAGCAACCCGGTGCCGCATCCAAAGTCGAGCACTGCGGCACCATCGAGGGTGCGGGCCTCACGTTGCAGAAGCTGCTCGAGCGACGCGAACGCTGCGGTTGCGTAGGCCTGCGCTGCAGGGTCGTTGTCCCAACCTGAGGCGTGAGTGTCCCATTCGGTGCCGACATCGACCCGGTAGGTCGACGACTCGTCGTCGTGGTCGACGAGGCGGAAGCCGGACCGTTCAAGCACCCGGATCGACGCCTCGTGTTTCTGATCGACTCCGCCGGTTACGGAGACGACGTCCGGGATGGTTCGGGCTAGGTCGACCAGCCCCTCAACCAATTCGGTGGCGATGCCGCGACCCCACCAGGCCTCGTCGATCACGTACCCGATCCGGAGATCGAAGGGACCCGTGTCGCCGGCGGGAACCGTGTCGCCGGCGGGAAGGGCAGCGAGGATGGCCAGCCCGATCGGTGAGCGGTTCGCTCTGTCGGTCACGAGCAGCGCCGTCGAGTCCGCCTCTCGGTCTTCGATCCACGCCCGAGCGCGTTCGATGGTGAACACGCCGTGCCAGGCTGGTGGAAGGGCCACCGTGGTGGCCGGTGTCAGCATGCCGGCGACGACCGACGCCAGGTCGACCCCGGAGTGGCGGGCCTCTTCGATCCAGGGGCCGCATCGCAGCCGCTCGGTCTCGAAGGAAAACATGTCGGGGTCGAATTCCACCCCTCCATCCTCGCACCGAGTCGTCTCGGCGACCTCGGTGCGGCTCCAGGGTGATCAAGAGATGCTGCGCTCCATTCACCGGAGGGGCATTGAGTCGCCCTCGTCCACCCACAAGCGACCTTGCAATCGGCGTGCTTGCCCCACCCCCACTCGTAGGGCGATTGGATGTCGCTGGGGTCAGGCTGGTGTGGTGGTGAGTTTGTCCTTCGATGGTGGGTGGCCGAAGGCTCGGCGGTACTCGCGGCTGAACTGGGTTGGGCTCGTGTACCCGACGCGGTAGGCGGCGTCGGTGACCGACTGGCTGTTGGACTGGATGAGTCGGCGCGCCTCGAGGGCCACCGATATCGAGCCCTACGACGAGATCGAAGCACTGTTGACGAACTGACGACCCGGCCGCAGGTCCCTACGTCACGGTGCACGGCGAACTGCTGCCGGCGACTGGTCAGCCCGAACCCCAGCCCGCTGCGGTGAGTTCCGGGCCGAGCTCGTCTAGATGTGCCGTGAAACGGCGGCGATGTCGGTCGCTCGCGAATGCGGCGAGCGCGGTCCACAATCCGTGGAGCGCCGCGCGACGGAACCCGTCGTCGGACAACAGGTGCGCCGCCCAAGCGAACATCGCTCCGTTGTACGAGACGAAGATCTGCCGGCCAACGGCCGCCGGGTCGACGTCAGGGCGCAGGAGCCCCCGATCCTGTGCGGCGCGCATGGCCGCGATCTGCAGTTGTGCCGGATCGATGGCGAGCACGGTTCCCGCGGCTGCTGCCTCTCGGGTCCCGGCGATGATCTGCCGAAAAGCCCGCCCATCGGCGATGAAGGCGTCGGCCGACTGCAAAACGATCGCCGTCGCCGCACCGATGGGGTCCTCGGTCGGGTCGATGGTGACCAACGCGTCAATGAGTCGGTCGAGCACGCGGCTGACGCAGGCAAGCAAGAGCTGGTCACGCGTCCCCATCAGGTTGTAGATGGTGGCGGGCGCCAGCTCGGCGCGTGCGGCGATGCGTTCCATCGACACCTCGGCTAGCGACGACTCGCGCAGCAGATCGAGTGTGCTGTCGAGAATGAGGTCGCGGCGCTTGGCCTTGTTCCGCTCGCGAAGGCCTGCGGCGGGGGTAGAGGTGCGCTCTTGACTGGTCACTGAACTTAGAGTAATCACTAAGTTTCCAAGGGGTCAACGTCGCCGAGATGTGATCGGAGCAGTCATGCGCCAGGACGAACAAGTACGCCTGATCGACGAGATGCTCGGTCGACTCGACGCTGGAACGAACGTCGACGCTGGAGGGCTGCGTCGTAACCCAACGTCGGTGTACGTGGATCCCGAGATCGCCGCCCGCGAGCGCGAGCTGTTCTTCGCCCAGCACCCGCAGATAGTCGGACTGTCCGGTGACCTTCCCGAGCCCGGCTCGTTCATGACCGTCGACGAGCTCGGCGTGCCGATCATCGCTGCCCGGGCTGCCGACGGTTCGTTTGTGGCCATGGTCAACGCCTGCCGACACCGTGGCGCCCGAGTGGTCGACGACGAGCGCGGTGCTGCCCGCCGGTTCACGTGCGCGTTCCACAACTGGACCTATGACACCGACGGCCAGCTGGTCGGGATCCCCAAGCGCGACCACTTCGGCCACATCGATGAGGCGTGCCATGGGCTGATTCGCCTGCCGGCGGTCGAGCGCTACGGGCTGCTGTGGGTGCATCCCGATCCGAACGGCACCATCGACGTCGACGCGCTGCTGACGCCAGCGCTGGCCGACGAGTTCGCCCACTGGAAGCTCGATGAACTGAGCTACTCGGGTCGCGATCGTTACGACATCGCCTGCAACTGGAAGCTCGCGATAGACACTTTCGGCGAGACCTATCACTTCCCTGCTCTGCACCAGAACACGATCAACCTCGGCTTCCACGGGAACGTGCAGTGCTATGACACGTTCGGCCGCAACCATCGGATGCTTCTGTGTCGGCGGGCGATCGACGAGATGCGCCACCAACCCCGCGACCAGTGGAACATCGTCGTGGCGACCCTGCCTGCCTACTGGCTGTTCCCCAATGTGCAGCTGCTGCCCACTACAGGCGGGTGCATCGTCGTGCGTGTCTACCCGCATCCCACCGACCCGGGCCGCCACATCAGCCACATCACCTTCTACCTCCGTCGCGGGATCACCGAACCCTCACAGGTGCAGCGGGCGAACGAGGCGCGCAACATGGCCGAGGTCTTCGCGTCGATCATTCGCGACGAGGATTACGTGATGAGCGCCAGTCAGCAGTCCACCGCCAACAGCGGCGCTTTGAAGGAAGTGGTCTTCGGGCGCAACGAACCGGCCCTGCACCACTACCACAACACATACCGCGAAGCTCTCGGCATGGAGTTGCTGCCACTGCTGGCCGACGTCGACGCCTGACGCCAGCGCCGCTCGACCTGAACTGGCGGTTCCCGGACCGCAGCCTGAGGTGACGGGCGCAATCGGGACGATGCCGGGTGTGCGGTGCTGCTTCGTGGGGTCAGTGGTGGTGTGGCGGTTGCCATGAGGTGCGGATCAGGTCCTCGAACCCTGTGGCGAGCCATGTTGGCAGGATGGGTGGGTCGCGGCGGCGAATTGTGAGAACGGCGGCGTCGACCGCGGGCCGAGGGCGAAACGCAGACGCTGGGATGCGGCGTCCAGCCGAGAATTCCCACCACGGCGACCAGCTCGAGGTCTTCAGCGTGTTCGGCGGCTGGGCGCTGTGTTTCAGAACCACCTCGCGCTGGAGCACGAGATCCGCTCGCGTCGCAGACACTGCGGAAGGATTGTCGAGGATCAGCTTCAGGATGTCGGTCGTGAGGTTGAACGGAGGGTTGGCGACGACCCTGAATGGTTCGCGAGGGAATCGGAGCCGGCGAAGGTCCGACCTGATCACGCGGATCCGGTCGTCGAGCTTCGCGTCGAGCGCGCGGGCGACGAGCCGGTCGGCCCAGACCGGGTCGCGTTCGACCGCCCAAACCCGAGCGCCTTTGCTGGCCAGGGGAACTGTCAGCGCCCCTGACCCGGCCCCGAGGTCGACGACGAGTTCGTCCTCGCCGATTTTCAGGTCGTCGATCAGCTCGGAGATGAGTGCTTGGTCAACGAGGAAGTTCTGGCTGAGCGACCGGCGTCGCTGATCGCGATCGCTCCGACGCTTGCGCTCGGACACGTGCCATCACTGTCATCGCCATGCGGGTCACACTACGAAGCGGCGTCGACGCCCTCAATCGAATATCGGATCCGGGCAGCGGCGAGACTCTCAACTGATCTGGCCGGTGAGGCTCAGGTCGATGTCTGCGCTTTCATCTTGGCGGCGATGCGCTCGGCGATCATGACGCACCCGAGGTAGGTGTTGCCGGACGGGATCGTCGGCATGACCGAGGCGTCGGCGATGCGGAGTCCTCCGATGCCGCGCAGGCGGCAATCGGCGTCGAGGACGGGTCCCATCGGGCAGGTGCCGACCATGTGGGCGTAGGAGAGCAGGTGTCGTTCGAGGGCTAGCGGGACGGCGTCGTCGTCGGCGAGGTCGATGAGGTCGAGTTGTTCGGCGCCGAGCTGGGCGAAGGCGTCGGTTCGGTGCCAGGCGACCAGCTTGTCGAAGGCGTGTCGGTAGCGGCCGTGGGCGTCGGCGGGAAGTGATGGCAATGTGACGACGGGCCCGGCGTCGAGGTTGTCGCCGAGCCGGACGGTGCCGTCGCCGCCGGATCGGAGGAGGAACACGGCGAGCAGGAATCGTTGCCGTCCGTCGATCGGCAGAGCGGTGATCGGGAAGGCGTGGTAGTCGATGTCGGTGCCGTTTGACGCGCCGACGAGGAGAGCTTGGGCGGGTCCGCCGGTTCCTGACTCGGGCCCGTCGTAGAGGTAGGGGATGGCGGGGCCGAGGTGGTCGCTCATAGTGGAGCCGACCGGAAGGTCGGCGACGACGCTGATGCCGTGGTCGGTGAGGTGGTCTGCGGGGCCGATGCCCGAACGCATGAGCAGGTGAGGTGTCCAGAGCGCGCCGCAAGCGATGACGACCTCATCGGCGTCGATGTGTTCGCCCGAGCGAAGGATGACGCCCGTGGCGCGTGCTGCGTCGATGGCAATTTGGGCAACGTCACAGTTGGTGCGAATGGTGAGGTTCTCGCGTGCTCGCACCGTGGGTGTGAGGTAGGCGAGGCTGGTGGACACCCGGCGGGAGTGCTCGTCGATGGTGGCTGGGAAGACGCCGATGCCGGGGAGCTGGTCGGCATCGTTGATGTCGGCGACCGGTCGTTCGCCGAGCTCGCGCATTCCTGCGAGGTAAGCCACGTGCGCACGCGAGTGTTCGCCCGATTTCCACCGCCGCACGGGGAGTGGGCCCGAGTCGCCGTGCAGCGGAGATGCCCCGAAGTCGACATCGCGTTCGGCGGCGATGAAGGTGTCGACGACATCGTCCCATCCCCAACCTTCGAGGCCCATGGCGGCCCACTGGTCGTAGTCGACGGGCAGGCCGCGCAGGGTGGCCATGCCGTTGGCGGCCGAGGTTCCGCCGAGGACGCGGCCCTGGAACACGGCGACATCGGCCGGTTGGCCGTGCATGACCGAGAACGCCGATGGAGCGTGGCCAACCCATGCCTCGGGTGTGCGACGGGGATCGAGCAGGACCTCGTCGTAGGCGGAGTCGTCCGGTCCGATCTCCAGCAGCGTGACGTCGAAGCGGTTGCTCTCGCTCAGGCGAGCGGCGAGAACACAGCCGGATGTGCCACCTCCGACAACGACCACGTGCTTGCGCTTGTTCATGCCCATCGTCTTCCGCTCTCTTGACTGATTAGGTCATGCGACCTAACCTAGGTTGACCAACCTAACCGCGGACGTCGGATGACATCAAGCCCCACACGCCAACGAATCCTGGAAGCGGCCCTCGAGCTGTTCAATCGCAACGGTTACGCAGCGACGTCGCAGGCGAACATCGCGAGCGCCGCCGGGATCCGGCAAGGCAACCTGACGTACCACTTCCCGGCCAAGATGGATCTGGTCGAAGCGCTGCGCGACGAGGCTCGCGCCGTCTTGACCGAGCGCGAGTCGGTTGGCGTGTCCGACGACGTGTGTCGCGACTACGTCGACCACGTTCTGACATCGATGCGGCTCGTGTGGCGGTACCGGTTCTTGCTTCGGGACCGGGCCCAGCTGAACGATGCCGAGCCTCGTCGAAGTGCTCCCCCAGAGCTGGCTGCCGATTTCGAACGCTTTCGCAACCTCATCGAGCGGTTCGCCGTGGGTGGTCTACTCCGGCGCTCGCTCGACGTCGATGTTGCCGTGCTCGCTCGCTCGCTGTGGATCGTGAGCCGCTACTGGCTCGATCATCTCGACGAGTTCGGCCAACTCGACGTCGCCGACTGGGCATCCCTGGCACGCGGAATCGAGCAGCACCGCGCCGTGCTCGATCCGTGCCTGACCGCCGACGGACGTCGGCGCCTCGACGACGCTTTTGCTCGGGCGGCCCGCCAGCCGCTCGCCTCGTGACCCGCCCCCCGCACACGCCACCGATCAACGACAAAGGACATGAGATGGACCTCGGACTGCTCTTCTTTCCCCATCCGACCAACTCCGCCGAAATCGCACGGCGCATCGAAGGACTCGGCTTTCGCAGCCTCGTGTTCGCCGATACGCAGAACCTGGCGCCCGAGACCTGGAGTCAGCTGATGGTCGCTGCGACAGCGACGAGCCGAATCGAGATCGGTCCCGGCGTCACCAACCCCGTCAGCCGGGACCCGGCGGTTACGGCCTCCGCGGCGCTAGGTGTCCAGGTCGCCAGCGGCGGTCGTCTGGTCATCGGGATCGGTCGAGGTGATTCGTCGATGGCCAAGATCGGTCGCAAGCCCGCATCCCCGGTCGACTTCGAGCTCTATCTTCGCCAGCTTCGCGGCTATCTGGACGGCGAGACCGTCGATCGCAACGGAACCGAGAGCAGAATCGAATGGCTCGACGATATCGATGTCGCCCGCGTGCCTATCGAGGTGTCGGCGACCGGGCCGAAGGTGATCGCGATCGCAGCCGCCGTTGCCGACCGGATCTGCTTCGCTGTCGGCGCCGATGCCGAACGCCTCGCCGATTGTGTCAGCCTCGCCCGCCAAGGCGCAGAGGCCGCCGGGCGAAACCCAGCCGACCTTCGCCTCGGGGCCTACATCAACTGTGTTGTCAACGATGACCCGGCCGTCGCACGCGAGGCGGTGCGCGGTGGTGTTGCCAGCTTCACGCACTTCTCCGGGTTCCCTGGCATGCGGATCGACGAGTTGCCCGAGGGCGTACGCAAGGCCGCCGAAACCATGCGCACCAGCTACGACATGGCCCACCACGGAGCCGCCAGCGGGTCCCACGCCCAGGCGCTCGATGCCGAGTTCATCCATCGATTCGGAATCGCCGGCCCGCTCGACGAAGCACGGGAACGCCTGACGGCGGTCCGCGACCTGGGCATCGATTTCGTCCGGGTGATTCCCGGCTCCAGGGGTGCCCCCAGCGAGGTCACCCTGCCCTCGATCGCGGCCATCAGCACACTCGTCGACGAGTTCGCATCCGCCGATCCACTGCCCGACAAGGCCGGGTGACGGCACGCCCACCGATTCTCGATCCCTGCGGCGACACTGCTTACTTCACCCGGTCACCGGGTGAGGTCCGCGCGAGTGAACAGGCTGCGCAGTTCGATGCCGGCAGCAGCCAGGTTCTCTGTTCCACCCTGTTGGCGGTCGATGACGCACAACGCAGTGGTGATGTCGGCTCCGAGCGTGCGTAGTTGGGTGACGGACTCGACGATCTGGCCGCCGCTGGTCACGACGTCCTCGACAACCAGGAGGCGTCGTTGGGCGATCGGTGGGCCCTCGGCCAGCTTGGCGGTGCCGTAGGACTTGGCCTGCTTGCGAACGAACACGGTCGGGATACCGGTGCCGAGCGACAGTGCGGTGGCTACGGGGACACCGCCGAGTTCGAGGCCTGCCAGCAGGTCGGTATCGGGTGGGATCAAGGGTTGGAGACCGGCAGCGACCGCGCGGAGGGTGTCGGGGTCGGACTCGAACTGGTACTTGTCGAAGTACACGTCAGCGCTCACGCCAGATCGCAGCACGAACGAGCCTTCGAGATGGCAGAGCTCGGCGAGGCGACGGGCGAGGTCGAGGCGGTCCACGGACAACATTGTGGCTGACATCGCGGCTTCGAGATATCCGACTCCACCTTCAACTTCGAACCGCTGCGGGTGGTGGGAACGGCTTCGGTCTGATCGAGAACGGGGCGCCGCGTGGCACCTCCGAATCCGGGTCTCCGATAGCTCGCTGATCGGGTTAGTTGTTGGGGGCGATGATTCCGTTCATCTCGATGAAGCCGCTTTTGATTGAGAATCGGGAGAGGCGGAATGTGGTGGACGAGAGTCGGGGTGTTGGCTGGAATGTGCCGCTGCGTAGGAACGCGCCGCGTTGGTTGCCGTTGTTGTCGACCACCCACGCGGCCCAGATTCCGTCGGCGGCGGCGTCTGGGTCGTCGATCTCGTAGAGACCGGCGTCACCGGTCGCTTCCTCGGTCTCGAAGGCGTGTGTGGATCCGGTTGCGTCGGTGAACTCGCCGGTGAAGGCCCCGTCGACTGTGGTGACAGTCACTGTCGCGCCGGTGTCGTTGGTCAACGCGAAGTTGGTGGGGTCATCCACCGGGCCGCGGAACCACTCGCGCAGTTCGGCGTCGCCGTCGCAGATGTACACGATGGCTTCGTCGGTTTCGGTGTCACTGTCGGCGACCATGATCGACACGAAAGCGTTGGTGCCTTCGACTGTGCCCACGAACCCGAG
>JAGQSP010000257.1 GCA_020439485.1 Acidimicrobiales bacterium
ACCAACGGCGTCTGGGCCGCGGCCGGCCTGGCCATTTCGGTGACGCTGGGGACCAGCCCCAGAACGGCGACCAACGTCAGCCCGGCAATCAGCAGTTTGCTGAGGCGATCGGCGACTTTGCGTGAATTCATCTGTCGGATTTCGTTAGGGCCGAATGGGCGTTCGGCGTGTGCGGTGAGTCGTTGCCGCTCGACTCACGGATGCCTTGGCGCCACTTAAAGTGGGGGAGACGCCCTTTGTGGCCTAGCCGCGACCACGATTCGCCACCGACTGTGGTGGATTGTGCTGGAACATTAGTAGTTCGTGGAAGCTCGTGCAATGCCTTGGTGCATCAGTGGCTTCCACCCTTGACCGTGGCGCATTCGATCTCGTGAGTTGTGGAGTCGTGATATCTGACGACGTAGTCGTCGCTCATGGCGCCGCTGGGGTCGAGGTGACCAAAGCCCTGCACCGTCGCCAGCCAGACACCGTTCTTGCGAACCATGTATTCGCTGGCCTCGGCCTGAGGGGCCCACTGGATCGACGCACCGTCAGAGGACACCGAAACCACGCACACGTTGGGCTCTGGCTGTGGTGTTGGTTCGGGCTCGGGTGTGGGCTCGGGCTCGGCGCCGTCGCAGATGATGTCGTGCGGGCCGTTCTGCCAGAACCGCACGACATATTCGGAATCGATCTCGCTACCAGCGATGGCGTGACTGGTCGTGGCGACCGAGACCACCCAGGCGTCGTCGCGGCGCAGGTGGTAGTTGATTTCGCCCTCGACCGAGTCCCAGGCGAGCATCACCCCATCGGCAGTGGGCGAGACTTCGCACGCGTAGGCAGTCTCTATCACCGGTGCGGGCTGTGGCTGGGGTTCTGGCTGCGGCTGCGGTTGGGGCTGGGGTTCTGGCTGCGGATCGGGCAGCTCGACCACCATCTGGCCGCGGAAGTAGGCCAGGGCTCCGGTCCGCACTCCACCTGCCGTCATCCCGTCGAAGCCCATCAACAGCCCGCCATCGGAGGTCACCGTCAGCTCGCGGGCACCGGTGAACGATGTGTTGCCCGGGTTCCAGGTCAGCGGGGTTCCGTCTTCGATGCTCAGCGCTGCCATCTTGGTGCGCCATGCGTCGCCGCGGTTTTCGACATTGGTGCAGAAGTCCCAGCCATGCTTGGGGCTCATCACCTCATAGGGCCTGGGGCCACCCTCGATCTTACAGAAGTGGCCCGTGACGTACACCGCAGATTCGTCGATGGCGATACCAAACGACGAGTCGCCCATGAAGTGTGTCCACTTGGGCATGACGCGTTGCTCGGTCAGGGGTATCAGAACCGCATAGTCGGTCACGGTCGTCTTGCCGAACGAGAATCCGACGTACTTGCCGTCCTCGCTGATGGCGGCGTCGGTGATTGCATCGATCGGGAATGGGATTGCCGACCTGTGGGCGGTTAGGCGAGGGCTGGCTGGGCTGGAGATGTCGACGACCGCGCTGGGCCCGGTGGCGATGCCGCCGATCGAGGTCCACTTGCCGGCTACGACCAGCCGACCGGTCGCCGGGAACACCTTCAACTCCCTGATGGTTCCGGGGAGCGCAGACGAGAAGTCGAGGTCAAACCCTGCGTCGATGGCCCCGCTGTCGGCGTCGAGCCGTGCGAGATGGGCGATTTCCTGCCCGTTGATCGAGGTGAAGTCGCCGCCGACGTAGAGGTCGTCGCCGGTCAGGGCGACGTCGGTGATCTTGCCCCACACCGAACGGACCTCGAAGTCGGCGTCGATCGTGCAGTTGGCGAGGTCGATCTTGGCCACCTTGCTCTGTGCGTATTCGGTTTGGCCATCCGACACACGGGTGAACCTCCCTACCGCAAAGACGGTGTTTGGCGACTGCCCACGGGTGAAGTTCAAGACCTCGTCGTTGAAGGAAATGTCGGGGCAGGCCAGCCGGTTCGTCCGTAGATCGACGGCCATGAAGTAGGGATGGTCGATGACCGTTCCGGGTGCGGTCTCGATGCGCAGGAAGTCTCCGCCGCCCAGCAGGAAGTCGTCGACGATCTTGGCCGCATAGACCTGGAATTCGTCTTCGTGCAAGATCACGGGAAGACCCGACACCGGGACGTCGGTGGCGACGGTCACCTGCTCGGCTGCCGACGCCGGGCCTGCGGCGACGCTCAGGCCGGTCAGGCTCAGCAGGGCCGCGAGGACACAGGCGCTGACCCGCGCGGCACGTGTTGATCTGTTCACCGTCACTCCCAATCGTCCGGCGGACCTCCCGGTCGGGCCGGGTGAACAGATAATCACTTAGAGTGACAGACGTCAAAGAAAACTACTCAAGTCGACACGTACTGTGGCCGATGGGTCGAGTCGTTTGTGTCAAGACGCCGTGATCAGCGGATCAGAGACCGCGGTCTGTCGGAGAATCGCGACGCGGCCACCCCGCCCAACAGTCCGAGCGTGGTGCCGAAGGCGAACATTGCGGCGACGATGACGAGGTCGAACTCGGCGTCGCCCAGGGCGGCCAGAGTCATCCGAACCAGGGTCAACACGGCCACCGGCGGAACCGCCGACAGGGCACCGTGCAAAGCCGGGGTTTCGGGGCGCATCGACCCCGACACGGCGCCGCCGGCGAAGAACACGGCGAAGATCGCGAACATGATCACAACCTGCCAACCCGAATCGTCGTCGATGAGCCGGCCGGCGACAGCCGCCAGTGGCACCGACAGCACCGTGACCAGCAGAGCACCCCGATAGATCGCCTCGGTGTCGACCTCGTAGCCGCGAATGCGGTGGCTGGCTCCAAGACTCATGGGCGCAAAGCTATCGACTCAGCGGCGGTGTTCGGTGAGCCAGGGTCGGCTCATGGCGACGAACTGGTCCAGTCTCGATCGTTTCGTCTGCTCATCCCAACCGAGCTCGGCGGCGAGCAGGTCGGCCACCTGAGGAGCCAGATCGGCGGCCTGGGCGGCATCCAGCAGGCCGACGCGCCAGCGGCG
This sequence comes from Acidimicrobiales bacterium, assembly GCA_020439485.1. Classification (GTDB taxonomy): domain Bacteria; phylum Actinomycetota; class Acidimicrobiia; order Acidimicrobiales; family Poriferisodalaceae; genus JAAETH01. The sequence goes on from JAGQSP010000257.1 coordinate 2,965, forward strand.
GCTCAGCACGTCGTCGATCGAGCACGCCATCTCATAGCGCGCCGCGTAGACGACCTCGCCCAGGATGTAGGTCGAGTCCGGCCGCGCCGCCACCGCCAGGTCCGGGTGTGATCGCATGATCGCCTGCACCACCCTGCTCTCGGTTCCGTAGCGGTGCCACAGTCGCGGAATACTCAACCCTCCCACGTCGTCGCGGCTGCCCGAGCCGATCAGCTCGATCCGCTTGGTTCTGCTTGGGCGGATGCTGACCTCGTGCCCCAACTGAGTGACGGCGATGTCGACCGCGTCGGCTGCTAGACGCCGAGACTCGGTGAGGTCGTCGGTGTGGGCGGTTATCACGCCGTCGTCGGACACCAGTGCCGAGACCCGTCCACCCGGCCTTATCAACATGCGTTTGCGCGGCGGCGGGCCGAACCATGCGCCGGTCACGTCGGTGCTGTCGAGGTCGTGGTCGACCCAGCTGCGGGCGGCGACAAGGGCCTCGGTGATCTGCTCGCGGCTGGGTGCCGGCGGCTGCGCCTCGGTCGATTCGCCGAAGTCGCCTGCGATGCCGAGCATGACGTGATCCAGCCAGGGAACTATCGACAGCTGTGGCGACAGGTAGGCCGAATCGGCTACGAGCCGGTCGCCCTCGACCGCCAGGTAGAGCCGGGTCGTCGACGGGTTTGGCTGCGGCCGCGGGCTAGGCCTGGCATCGATGATGGTCCTGGCCGCCACCGAGACCCGATCGACGACGATGGCAGCCGTCGCGTCTCGAAGGGCCACTTCGGCGCCCACGGCGTGCCCCGATGCATCGTGTCTGACGCGCTCGACCGAGGCCCGGTTCGTGCAGCGGGTACCGAAGATGATGGCTGCCGTGCGGGCCATCGCGAGGGTCAGGCGGGCGTCGTCTACCACCGCTCCCGTGTGGATGGAGGTGTTGCTCGAAGCTTCGGGGCGCAGGGACGGGATGCGGTCGAGTACCGCGTCGCGGTCGATCTGCCATTCGTCGCTCGGTCGCCGCCGGCTCAGGCTGAATCTGGCGGCGATGCGGCCGGTGCGCTGGTGGCGAGGCGAGCGTCTGCCCGGCTCGATCACCGGCACGTTCCACAGCAGGAACGAGGCGTTGTTTCGCAGTATTGCAAGCTCGGACAGGCGCTCGGCTGGGGCCACCCGCCCTGCTGTCAGCTCTGTGGTTCCGCACACGAGCTTGGACGTCATGGAAGAGCTGCCGGCGGCGAAGTCGTCGGCCTCGACCAGGGCCGTGGCCAGGCCCCTCGATGCCGCGTCCAGCGCAGAGGCGGCACCGAACAGCCCACCGCCGATCACCAACACGTCGAAGGTCTCGTCGGCCAGGCGCTCGATCGAACGTCGACGGTCGAAGGCATCAGTCAGCACGCGCAGGAGCATAAACAACGCGTGCGACGAGTGTTCGACGGTTGGCCAACGAGATCCAGTTTGTCGTTGGGCTGGACATTCGGCTCGTGGCGCGGGAGACTCAATCGTTGCTGGCACCTCCGTCCCCCCAGGAGCGCGACCAACGTGAATCCACAGTGGCAGAGCCACGCCGCGTGCCAAGGTCTCGCGGCCGACATCTTCTATCCCACAACCGACGATGAGTCTCTCGAGGCCAAGTCCGTTTGCGGCGAGTGCCCGGTGCAGACCGAGTGCCTCGAGCACGCGCTCTCGGCCCGCGAGAAAGATGGCGTCTGGGGTGGGGCAACAGAGCGAGAACGCAGGCGGATCATTCGCCAACGCCGTCGAGCGGCGGCGAAACAACGCGCCCTGTCGGTGGTGTCGGCCTAACCTTGGCCCCGTTCAGAGGTCGCCGCTCGGCTCGTCGCTGATCGGCGCGACCCTAAAGAGCAGAGGCAGGCGATGACAGACATCGGTGACCACGGCGGGTGGCCCGCCATCTTGACCGAGCTGACGCAAGGTCGCGATCTCTCATCGCAGGCCGCCCGCGCTGCGCTGGGCACCGTTCTGGAGGGCGATGCCACCGACGCCCAGTTGGCCGCCTTCATCGTCGCCTTGAGAATGAAGGGCGAAAGCGTCGCCGAGATCTCGGGCATGGTCGACGCGATGTTGGACAACGCCGCGCCGCTCGAGCTGCCCGAAGGTGTCATCGACATCGTTGGCACCGGCGGATCGGCCATGAGGCGACGAGCTGCGCTGAGCGTTTCGACCATGTCGTGTTTCGTTGCTTCGGCGGCCGGCGCATCGGTGGCCAAACACGGCAACGTCGGCGCGTCTTCGACCAGCGGCTCGTTCGACACACTGTCGGCTTTGGGCGTGACGACCGGGCTCGATGGCCCGGGTGTGCGGCTCTGTGTCGAGGAGGCCGGGCTCGGCTTCGTGTACGCCAAGGCCTTTCATCCGGCCATGCGCTTTGCCGGGCCGGTTCGTTCGCAGCTGGCCATTCCCACCGTGTTCAACCTGCTGGGGCCGCTTTCTCACCCTGGCAGGGTGCTGCGTCAGCTGATCGGTGTCAGCGATGCCGCCATGCAAGATCGCGTCGCAGCGACGTTTGCGGCGAGGGGATCGAGGCATTCGTGGGTTGTGCATGGCAGCGGGCTCGACGAGTTGACGCTGACGGGCCCCACCCGCATCGTCGAGGTTCGCGACGGCGAACTGTCAGGCGATTTTGTCATCGAGCCCAGCGATTTCTCGCTGGAGACGGTGACCGAGGAGGCCATAGCCGGCGGAGGCCCGCAAGACAACGCCCGGATCGCCCTGGAGATCTTTGCCGGTACCGACACCGGTGCCAGGCGCGACATAGTGGCCCTGAACTCCGGCGCAGCCCTGGTGGTGGCCGGTCTGGCGGCCGATCTGGCCGAGGGCATCGGCTTGGCGATGGACACGCTCTCGTCGGGTGCGGTGCTGGACAAGCTCGAGGCTGTGAAGGCCGTGTCGGCCCGCGCCGGTGGCGCCTGATCTGGCCGGTGACGTGCCTCAGGTGTCGCGCTTGGTACCCACACCCTTGGCTGCTGCGAACCGCGGCAGCGAGATGGTCGCCGAGCTCCACTGACCCTCTACCTGCAGCAGGCGAAGGTCGGCTGCGTTCGAGTCGAGCCACGACGCAACACAGATGATCTCGTCGGCTGCCGAACCGTCGAGTACCGGACCGAATGGCCCAGCGGGCTCGGGCCCGGGTGCGCCGATGTCTGTAGGTGAAAACAGGGGCACGTCGCCGTCGGTGCTCCAGGTGTTGACCAGGCGCCCGGCAACGATCTCTGCGCCGCCGCGGCCGGGCTGCTCGACCACCAGGCGGCCGGCGCGCTGCATACGAGCGAACAGGTGTGAGCGCCTGAGGATGGCCGCCAGCGCGGCAGCTCGGTCGCGGGTCTCTGCCGCTTCTTCGAAGCGTTCGGCCAGCGCCAGAGCATGCATACGATCGGCCAGCCGACCGAGTAGGCGCTCGGGGTGCTGGGTCAACTCGGTGGTTACCTGGGCCGTGATCTGTGCGTATTGGTTTAGGGGTGTGAAGCCGGTGCACGGGCATGCGCTGGCGCCCAGTTGTGCGGTGGCACAAGGGCCGGATTCAGATCGCGAAGATGGTCTGCTGGTGCAGCGCCTGAGGCTGGTGACCGAGTGGATGGCGTCGATGGCGGCTGTGGCCGCGCGCCGCGACCTGACCGGCCCCAGGTAGAGGGCACCGTCGCTCTTGGGTCGCGTCACGACCGACAGCCGGGGAAACTGCTCGTTCAACGTCAACTTGAGGTAGACGTACTTGGAAGGTGACTTTCCGACACGGTTGAACCGCGGTGAGTGTTGCTGGATGAGGCGTATCTCGGTGACCTCGGGTTCGAGAGGACCTGGGCATTCGATGTGGGAGATGTGGTCGGTCTCGCGAAGCAGTTGGGCGACCTTTCGCCTGCGGTCGCTGGAGAAGTACGACCGCACGCGCGATCTCAGGTTGGTGGCCTTGCCTACATAGAGAATGCGGCCGTCGCGATCGTGGAACATGTACACGCCGGGGCGGCGCGGAAGGCCGTCTGTGAGCGCCAGCTTGTGGACCTGGGGGTGGGTGTCTATGCCCGGCAGATTGAGCAGATCGTCGAGACCCAGAACGCCGAAGAAGGCCGCTCGCTCGAACAAGAAGTGCAACAGGTCGGCGGTGGCCATGGCGTCGTCGAGGGCTCTGTGGGTGGGCCGGTGGTCGAGCCTGAGGCGATCGGCAAGGGTGCCCAGTTTCATGTTGGGTACCTCGTCGACCAGCAGCCGCCTGGCGATCGCAAGCGTGTCTACGACGTGGTTGCCCAGACGCTGACGCCCCGATCGCTCGAGGGCCGAGTTGATGAACGCCAGGTCGAAGCCGACGTTGTGGCCCACGACCACCGAGTCGCCGATGAACTCGAGCAAGCTGGGCAGGACCGACTCGATCCGTGGAGCCCGCAGCACCATGGCCTGGGTGATGCCGGTGAGCACGGTTATCTCGGCAGGGATCCGGATGCCGGGGTTGACCATGGTCTGGAAGGTCCCCAGCGCCTCTCCGCCGCAGACCTTGACGGCGCCGATCTCGGTGATGCGGTCGTCGTTGCGGTTGCCGCCCGTGGTCTCGAGGTCGATCACGCAGAACGTCACCTGGTGCAGGGGCACGCCCAAATCGTCGAACGAGCGCTGCGAACCGGGGGAGTGGGTGCGAGGTGATGCGCGGTGGGTCACTACACGTTCGGCCGCCGGCCGGCCGAACAGCACCTGGTCGAAGGATGACTGGTCGAAGGATGGTTGATTGAAGAGCGTCCCTGAGTCCACGGCATCGACCCTAAGGAGGGGGTGGGACGGCGTACCTCGACCCCTCGAGGTTGGCGAACCAGTACGGGGGTGCGACACTCGGGTCTGATGGATGCCGACGCTGATGCAAGCGCTACCGCCGACCTGGGTCGCGAACTCAGGGACGAGCTGAGGCCCGCGATCGAGAGCGCATTCCACGTCGCCCGCTCGTGCGCTCGCAACACCAAGTCGAGCATCGAGGTGCCAGCCGCCATCCGCCCTTTCCTGACCTTCGCGAAGCTTCCTCCCAGAGCACTCGACATCGGTCGCGAGGCCGTCGACGCCGATGAGGCGTTCAGGAAACACGTCGTATCGCTGACCGAAGAACACGAGGTCGGCGAGCTGGGCTGGCTGTGGCTGGACCGCCCCGATGGTTGGGCGCAGAGGTTGGCCGACGCCGAAGGCGACGCGATCGATCGCAGGCGCAGCGCCGATGCCGAGCTGAGGGCCAAGGCCCTCGAGCGCCAGGTGCAGCGCCTGGAACTGGATCACCAGAACGCCAAGGAGGCATTGGTCGCGGTAGAGGAGGCCAGAGACCAACTCGACCGCTCGCTGGCCCATGCCCGGGCCGAACTCGAGCGGATTCAGGCCGAGCACGACCATGCGGTCAACGAGCGCGACGAACTGCGGGACCGGGTGACCAAGCTCGATCGCCGGGCGACCAGGGCCGAGAAGGGCCTGGGCGAGGAGCGGGCCAAGGTAAGACAGCTCCAAGTCGAGCTCGATCAGGCCGTCGCCTCGGCCGGACAGGCGATAGACGCCGCGATGTCGATGGGGCTCGACGACCTCGACACCACTGCCATGTCGGCCGAGGCTCCACCCGACATCGTCGACGTGCCAACCCCGGCGCGCGACGACGGTTCCGACACACTCGGGGCCGCCGACGCCATCGCCGCTGCCGCCGACCTGACAGCGTCTTTGGCAGACGCCCTGCGCCGGGCGGCCGCCCACCTGAGACCCGACGCCGCCACCCCGGACGTCGCCATCCCCGACGGTGCCGCCCAGGACGACGCAGCAGCGGGTCGGGCAGTGGTGGAAGGCCCGGTCCGGCCGCCACGGCCCAAACGGACCCCCTTGCGGATGGCCAGAGGGGTGCCTGACGACTCGGTCGATGGTGTGGCGGATCTGATCGAGGTTCCCGGCATCAGGGTGGTCGTCGATGGCTACAACGTGGCAAAAACCGGCTGGCCCGACCTCGATCTGGCTTTGCAGCGCCAACGTCTGTTGACAGGCATCGCTTCCAAACTGGTCGCCACCAACGTCGTCGTCGACGTCGTGTTCGACGGAGCAGACGTGGTGGCCAGGCCATCGACCAACTCGCGGAACCTGCGGGTGACCTGGTCGCCGCCCGGCGTCGTCGCCGACGACGTGATCATCGAAATGGTTGAAGGGATCGCGGCCGCTACCCCTGTGCTGGTGGTGTCGAGCGATCACGAGGTGCAATACCGCGCCGCCCGATTGGGCGCGAACATCGCCGGCAGCCCGGCCTTCTTCCTCTGGATGCGCTGACGCCTGCGAGGCCTTTGGCCACTTGCGAACAGGTGTTCGATGCGGCAGGATTGCTCTGCTATCCCAGCACGGCTGTGCCATCTCAGGATGGCTGTCCCACCCCCGTCGTACCGTCCGCGAGTAGCCGAAACAACCGGGTCGATCAGTCGACCGCAGCCCAGGAGGCCGCAGACATGTCAGTCGGTTCGAGCCGAGACCAACCCCGCCGTCACCTAGCCCTCGTCATCGACTGCGACATCTGTGTGGCGCGCCGCACAGATGCCTGCCAAGACTGCATGGTCACGTACCTGGTACGCGACGACCACGACGAGGCGGTGGTGATCGATCTCGCCGAAGCGCGGGCGCTGAAGGCGCTCGGCGCCGGGGGATTGGTGCCCAAGCTCAGGCACCGTGCCGAGGTCTGAGCACAATGGTCATGTGCCCACCCTCGAATTCGCCCACCTAGCCGACCTGGCCTCGGCCTCGGGCATCGATGCCTTCGGCGCCACCGATGCGTCCGAGTTCACCGATGCCCGGCAGGTCATCGAGCAGCGCAAGGCCAGGGGTCTGCACGGGGGCATGTGGTTCACCTACGGCAGACCGGAGCGTTCGTCCGATCCATCTCGCATATTGCCCGGTGCGAAGACGATTCTGGTCGGCGCTCTTGCCTACTACCGGCCACAGCCACCGTCGCCGACCGAGGCCAAGGCGCCCGCGCTAGTCGGACGGTTCGTGTGGCAGCCGTTCTACGACGAGCTGGCCGCGCGCCTCGAGGTCGTCGCGTCGCACCTGCGCGCCGCAGGCGCCCGGGCCGTGGTGGTGCTCGACGACAACCGGCTGATAGACCGCGCTGCGGCTCATCGAGCGGGCCTGGGGTGGTTCGGCAAGAACACGATGTTGTTGCTGGACGGTGCGGGCAGCTGGTTCGTGCTGGGATCGATAGTCACCGATGCCGAGGTCGACGTCACAGCCAGCACGGTCCCAGACGGGTGCGGAACCTGCGTGCGGTGCCAGATCGCATGCCCCACGGGCGCCCTCGACACCGCGGGCGAGCTCGACGCCAGACGGTGCCTGGCGTGGCTGCTCCAGGCCGATGGAGTGTTTCCGGCCGAACACCGGGTTGCCCTGGGTGCGCGCATCTACGGCTGTGACGACTGCCAGGAGGTCTGCCCGCCGAACGTGCGCTTCGTCCGCAGCCGCGACGACTCGGCGCAGGCCACCCCACAGCAGGCCTGGTCAGATGCGGTCCACATGCTCAACAGCACAGACGATCAGCTGTTGGACAGTCATGGCGCCTGGTACATACCCAGGCGCCGTCCCGAGTACCTGCGGCGCAACGCGTTGGTGGTGCTGGCCAACGTCGCCGACCCTCAAGACCCTGATATCGCAGACGTCATCGAGCGCTGCCTGTCGAGCGATCAGGCGCTGGTGGTCGCCCACGCCGTATGGGCGGCGAAGCGTCTGGGGCTCGATCGGCTGGTCGATTGCATCGCCGCCGAGGTCGCGTCCGACCCGATTGTGCAAGCCGAACTCGCTCGACACGTCGACGCGCGCCGCTAGGGTCCATCCGGTGGTTCGCCATCTTCTGGTCACCAACGACTTCCCGCCCAAGGTCGGCGGGATCCAGGCATATCTGTGGGAGCTGTGGCGCCGTCTGCCGGCAGACGAGGTCACGGTTCTGACAACCCCCTACGAAGGGGCTGCCGAATTCGACGCTCAGCAGGCCTTCCGTGTCGACCGGGCCCGAGAGCCTGTGCTGCTGCCTCGTCCGGGCATGGCCGGGCGAATCGACCGTTTGGCCGACGAGGTGGGTGCCGAGTTGGTGGTGATCGACCCTGCTCTGCCCCTGGGTTGGGTAGGGCCATCGCTGCGCCATCCCTATGCCGTGGTGCTCCACGGTGCCGAGGTGGCCGTGCCTGGCCGGCTGCCCATCAGCTCGCAGGCCCTGGCCCGCGTTGTCCGCCACGCTCGGTTCGTCATCGGGGCGGGCCAATATGCGGTGGCTGAGGCCGAACGCAGCGCCGGCCGTCGGCTGGCTTCGCTGCATGTACCGCCCGGCGTAGACACCGATCGCTTCTCGCCTCTCGACGAATCCCAACGCGTGGCTGCGCGCCGCCGGTTTGGCGTCGAGCCCAACGCCCCCCTGATCGTGGGGGTCAGTCGTCTCGTGCCCCGCAAGGGATTCGACGTGTTGATCGAGGCCGCCGCTCAATTGGAGCCGCGCCACCCGGGGCTCCGAGTCCTGATCGGAGGCGCTGGTCGCGATCGCAAGCGCCTCGAGAAGCGGGCCGCCGCGTCGGGGGCCCCGGTCGAGTTCCTCGGCCGTTTCGACGAGGCCGACAAGCCCGCGGTGTACGGCATGGCCGACGTGTCGGCGATGCTGTGTCGGGTCAGGTGGGGTGGCCTCGAACAAGAGGGCTTCGGAATCGTGTTTCTCGAAGCGGCGGCGGCCGGAGTGCCGCAGGTGGCGGGCCAAAGCGGCGGCGCAGC
>JAGQSP010000258.1 GCA_020439485.1 Acidimicrobiales bacterium
GACGGCAACCTGGTGACCGCCGGATTCATGGACTATCTGGTTCCGTCTGCCGCCGAGATGCCTTCGTTCCAGCTCGTGCATCTGGAAACACCCACATGGGTCAACGAGCTCGGCGCCAAGGGAGCCGGCGAATCGGGCACCATCGGCGCCATCCCTGCGGTCTACAACGCTGTCATCGATGCTGTGTCGCACCTAGGGGTGCTGCATCTCGAGACCCCCATCACTCCACAAAAGCTCTGGGCGGCCCTGCATCACAGCCCGGGCTTCAGCTCGACTGCTCGAGGTGGTCGGACATGACCCATGCCGCAAGCGCATGGGCCAGCATTTCGGCCAGCCGGTCATAATCCCAGCCGTCGCCGGCCTGCATCGACACGAAGAGCCCGTCTGATGCCGCCAACGTGAACCTCGCCAGGTCTCGACTCAGGTCGGCTTCCCCGGGAAGCTGGCGCAACCACCACCGTTCGAGGATCTCGAGCATGCGCGCTCGCACCGCCAAGAACCTGCCCCGCGCCGAGGTGTCGACCACCCGGTGCTCGAGCGTCAGCATCAGGCCCAGCCGCCAGAATTCGGGATTCGACGCCATACCCCTGATGTTGGCCGCCATGCGCTCGGCGAGGACCTCGCCCAGGTCGGCATCAGACGCGGAAACAGACCAGCGAGGCATGCCTGCCAGCCATCGCTCGAAGCTCGACTCGATCACCTCGGCGAACAGGGCGTCCTTGTTCTCGAAGTGCCAGTACACCGAACTGGCAGGCAGGCCCGAGCGCTGCGACACCATCGAAATAGATGTCCCGTCATAGCCGAGCTCGTTCGCCAGCTCGAAGGTGGCCGCCAGAATCCGCTGCCTCGACTCTTCGCCTCTGGCGTTGGGCCGGCTGGTCTTGCGGGTCATGGCAACGATGGTAGCTACGGTTGCATCTTCGCCGGTCTGACGATCACCGAGTGGAGCAGCTTGGCCAGCAGGTTTATCTCGTCTGGTTCGAGGTCGCCGAGCAGGTCGCACATCAATGAGTTGAACCCGGGATAGATGCGCTCCATCTTGGCGGCCCCGGCGTCGGTGAGCGAGATCGTCCGGCGGCGTCCGTCGGTCGGATCGGCTCCGGAGCGCACCAGGCCCTGCTTCTCGAGACCTTTACGGACACCGGTGACGGTTCCCTGGGTTATGCCCAACTCGGCGGCCAGTCGCGACGAGTCCATCTCGCCGAACACCCAAAGCACCCACAGCACCGAGAACGCGCTCCACGAGAGTTCCTCCGGCAGGAACACCTCGCGCTCGGCAGAGCGAGACACCACGGTGGCGGCCCGATAGAGGTTGGAGATGGCGTACTGCACCTCCATGTCGACGGGCTTGCCCGAAAGTCGCTGGCGGATGTCGGCCTCGGCGGCCTTCACCGCCTCTGGGTCGTACTCGTGAGGCACGACAAGAGTGGAACCCACTTGAAGCGCCCGTGTCAACGAATTACTTTGGTCCCAAAGTAATTGGGGGTAATGATGGCCGTCGATGTCACCAGCGCAGACCAGTACCGCGTTGGTATCCCACACGATCAGTTCGCCGCCATGCGGGCCACACCGGGGCTCACCTGGCACCCCTACCTCGATTCGGGCTTTTGGGCCGTCACCCGGCACGCCGACGTCAAAGAGGCCTCCAAGCGCGCCGACGTGTTCTCGTCGGGCATCGGACACACCAATCTGTGGGATCTCGAGCCAGACGCTCTCGAGGCCCGGCGCTCGATCCTCGACACCGACGCGCCCGACCACACCAGGCTTCGCCGCCTGGTCAGCAAGGCGTTCACCCCCAAGGCCATTCGCTCGTGGGAGGAAACCACCAGGCGGATAACCATCGAACTGCTCGATGAGTATCTGGCCGCAGGCGGGGGAGACTGGGTCGACATGGTCGCAGCTCCGCTGCCGATCCGGGTGATCCTGACCATCCTCGGCGTGCCCGTCGAAGACGCCGACTATCTGGTCGAGATCTCCAACTATCTGGTCGAGGGAACCAGCGATTCGCCCTCGCTGCCGGCCGACGCTTACGGAAACACCACCGAGCTGCGGTTGTTGCCGTTCCAGAGCCCAGCCAGCCACGCCCTGTTCGAATATGGCGAGCGGTTGGGTGCCGACCGGCGGGCCAATCCGCGCGACGACATGGTGACCCTGCTGGTGCAGGCCGAGGACGAAGGCGACAGCCTCAGCCACAACGAGTTCCGCAACTTCTTCCACGCGCTGGTCTTCGCCGGCAACGAGACGACCCGCACTGCGATCACCCACGGGGCGATGGCCTTCGCCGACAATCCCGACCAATGGCATCGCGTACTGGCCGATGCCGAACTTATCGACACCGCCACCGAGGAGGTCATCCGCTGGGCCACCCCGGTGCTGCACATGCGGCGCACCGCCGCGGTCGACACCGAGCTGGCCGGAACAGCCGTGGCCGCCGGCGACAAGGTGGTCATGTGGTACATCTCGGCCAACCGCGACGACGCGGTGTTCGACGACCCGTTCACTTTCGATGTGGGCAGGGTCGACAACCCGCACCAGGCCTTCGGTGGAGGCGGTCCACACTTCTGCCTAGGCGCGTTCCTGGCCCGCATGGAGGTGCGGGTTCTGATAGACGAGATGCGCAAGCGCAAGATGGTGCTCGAACCCAGAGGTGCGGCCGTGCGGGCACCTTCGAACTTCGTGCACGGGGTTCTGTCGGTCGAGATGGGAGTCAGCAGTGTCTGAACAAATCGGTTCCGAACAACCGAGGTTGGTCCGGGTGGCCATCGACGGTGACGTATGCATCGGTGTCGGCCAGTGCGAGTTGCTCGAGCCCGACGTCTTCGAACTCGATGAAGACGAGGGCTTGGCCCACACCAAGGGTGAGGCGATGTTGCCCGCCGACCGAGCGGCCGTCGTTGTCGACAAGTGCCCCAGCGGCGCCATTTCGATTGTGTCCGGCTGAACCATGACCGCCACAGCCGATCGTCAGCTCACCCCGGTCGACCTTGCCGATCCGGAGCTCTACGCGCATGGGATTCCCCACGAGGTGTTTGCCCAGATTCGCGCCATGCCAGGGCTGGCGTGGAATCCGCTCTCAGACGGTGACGGCTTCTGGGCGGTAACCCGCCACAGCGACGTCGTGGAGGTGTCTCGTGACACCACCACCTACTCGTCGGCGAAGGGGCACATCCAGATCTACGACATCGACGAGGACGCCCTCGACGCCCGCGCTTCGATGATCGACATGGACCCGCCCAGGCACACGCGGCTGCGCAGGCTGGTCAGCGCAGCCTTCACCCCCAAACATGTGCTCGACCATGCCGATGCCATCCGGGCCCGCGTGCGCGACTGCCTCGCTTCGATCGCCGCCGACGGCGGTGGCGACTGGGTGTCTCGGGTCGCCAAGCCCATTCCGGTGTCGGTGATCTGCGACATCATGGGGGTGCCCGAGGCCGACCACGACTACATGATCGAGCTGTCTGATCACCTGGTCGCCGGCACCTCCAACGAACCGCTCGACCCAAGCGCCTACGGCAACACAACCGATCTGCGGCTGCTGCCCTTCAACAGCCCGGCGGCCCATGGCATCAACGAATACGCCCGAGAGCTGGGCGAGCAGAGACGTCGCGAACCGGGCGACGACCTGGTGACCAAGTTGATCAACGCCGAGATCGATGGCGAGCGGCTGACCGACAGCGAGTTCGCCAACTTCTTTCGGCTGATGATCTTTGCCGGCAACGAGACAACCCGCTCGGCCATGGCTCACCTCGCGGTCGACCTTCACCGTTACCCCGACCAGTTCGCCCAGGTCGCTGCCGATCGCACGCTTCTGGATCAAGCGGTCGAGGAGGTCATCAGGTTCTCGTCTCCGATCCTCTACTTCAGGCGCACGGCCATGAGCGACACGGTCTTGTCGGGCACTCAGATCGCAGCGGGCGACAAGGTCGTCATGTGGTATTCGGCGGCCGACTTCGACGAGGCC
>JAGQSP010000027.1 GCA_020439485.1 Acidimicrobiales bacterium
CGGCCTTGTTCACGGCGATGATGTCTGCAATCTCGAGTATGCCCTTCTTGATTCCCTGCAGTTCGTCGCCCGCGCCCGGAAGCATCAACACCAGAAACACGTCGACCATGTCGGCCACCACCGTCTCGCTTTGGCCCACGCCGACGGTCTCGACCAGAACCACGTCGAAGCCGGCCGCCTCGACGACTACGATCGACTCGCGGGTGCGGCGAGCCACACCGCCCAGGGTCCCGGCAGTGGGGCTGGGGCGTATGAAGGCCTGCCGATCTACAGACAGCCGTGCCATGCGGGTCTTGTCGCCCAGGATCGAGCCCCCGCTGCGACTGCTGGTGGGGTCGACCGCCAGCACGGCAACGCGGTGGCCCAGGCCGGTGAGATAGGTGCCGAGTTCGTCGATGAATGTCGATTTGCCCACCCCTGGTACGCCGGTGATGCCGATGCGGTGGGTCCCCTCGGCCGACCCCAGAAGGGCGAGGAGGTCTTGGGCACGCTGTCGGTCGGATGGGCGAGTCGACTCGACGAGGGTGATGCTACGACCGAGCATTGCGCGATCCTGGGCCTTCACCCCTGCGGCGAGCTCTTCGATGGACGGCGGCGTGGCTGGCATTTCCCCGACGGTAGCGTCAGCGACGCCAGTGGTCTGACGTGGTCGCCACCATCGTCATGCCCGCTTTCAGTACCCGACCTCTGAGGTCGAGTAGGTGGGCGAGATACAGCAGCGCCAATCCGGCTGCGATCAGGGTGGTGCCCATCGACAGGCCCGACGTCGTGTCTATTCCGGTTCCGGGCAGGCCGTTCTGCACCGTGTCGGACACAGCGACGGTGTTGTTGGCAGGATTGACCTCGGTGGCAACGCCGGTGGCAACCGCGGTTGCGTTGGCCACGTCGCCGACCGTGCCTCCGACGGTGGTCAGGATCGTCAGAGGTGGCGTGGTGTCGCCCGCGTTCAGCGGATTGATGAAGAAGCACACGATCGAGTTGGGATTGTTCGAACACGACCATCCCAAACCGCTGCCACCCAGCGAGGTGTACGTCGGCGAGAACGTGACCGAAACCGAGACCGGCCCCGGCTCGTCCTGGGCGTCGATATTGGAAACCGTGGCTTCCCAGACGACATCAGATCCCAGGGCCGGTGCGTCCGGTGTCGAGAACGCCAAGGCGAGATCGTGGCCTGCGCCGATGGTCATCGAGTGGACGGTGTCGGGCGTGCCGTTGCACAAAGCATCGCCGGCCTCGAGCACACCCGCGGGGCCCTGCACGACCCACTCGGCCAGCTCGCTGGGGTCTGTGATGGCATCGACGAGATCGAGTGGTATCTGCACATAGGCCGAACGATCGTTGGGCCAGTAGGTCCCGGCGGGCAGCGTCACCGAGATGGCCCCATTGGCGCCCTCGGATGTAGTCGCTCCGGCGATGGGGTTGCCGTTGCCGTCGCGGACGGTGCCGGTGTTCAGGTCGGCGCCGGTGATCTCGCTGGCCGCTGTGGGTGCCAGGGTCAGTGTGGTGGGGCCTGTCAGTTCGCCGTTGACGACCAGCGACAGCACTGCGCCGCCCGACTCTGTGGTCAACGACGGGTTGGTTGCCGGCTGATCGTAGAACTCGACCAGGGCGGGCAGGTCGACGGAGATGTCCTCGAGGAGGTTTCCGATGTCAGCGGTGGGCGCGCCGACCAACACGTCGAAAGCGAAGCGGTATGGGCCGGCCGCGGCGGGGCCGCTCCACGTTCCGGTCCATGTCTTCCAGCCCTCGTTCTTGCGGGCCTCCAAAGGCCCGGACGAATAGTCGGGCGAAGCGGGTGGCACTACGTCGACCCAGTCGGCGGGGTCGGTGATGGTCACCTGCATGGTCTCGTTGTAGCTGCCGGTGCGCGCGTGGTGATGAGCGGTCCACGCGACGGCCTCGCCCGCCTGCAAGCACAGATCCTGGAACACCGCCGATGCGGTCTCGGCGTTGAGCTCGATATAGGTATCACCTGTGAGGGCTGCAATGCCGTACTTGCCCGAGTTGATCACCTCGATGGGGTGGTCTCGTCCGCCTGATGTGGCCGTGGGAGGGTGTGTCGACTGCCAACCGGTGATCTTGGGTGACTGCGCACCGTTGAGCGCCTCGAACAGGGTCGGGTCGGTCACCGCCGAGGCGACCTCGAACGACGGGTTGACGATGGCCCGCACCGGGGTCAGCGCAGCCGGGGGGATTATCACGCCGGGCGTGGGCGCCGAGGCCCGCCAGGTTTGGGCTCCAGCGTTGTCCACCGCCAAAAAACAAGACACGATGGCCAGCAGGCAAACGAGGGCGCGAGCTGGTGTGTGGCGCGTGGACATCGCCAAGCCTGTCGGCCGGCGCGGGGGCGGCACAAGCGCAAGCCCCCATGTGGGGGCTGCCTAGTCGAGGCGGTCCAGCAGCTCCAGAGCCGCGTCGGCGATGACGGTGCCGGGTGGGAAGATCGCTGCCGCGCCCGCCTGGCGCAAAGCATCGAAGTCTTGAGGTGGGATGACTCCGCCCACCACCACCAGGATGTCGTCGCGGCCCAGCGCGGCGAGCTCGGCCTTGAGCTCTGGCACCAGGGTCAGGTGGCCTGCTGCCAGCGACGAGGCGCCCACGATGTGGACGTCGTTCTCGACGGCCTGCAACGCGACCTCGGCCGGGGTCGAGAACAGCGGGCCGATGTCGACGTCGAAACCCAGATCGGCGAAGGCGGTGGCGATGACCTTCTGTCCGCGGTCGTGGCCGTCCTGGCCCATCTTGGCCACCAGGATGCGCGGCCGGCGGCCGTGCTGGGCCTCGAAGGCCTCGATGCGTTCGCGGGCGCTGGTCACCTCGGCCGAACCTCCCATCTCAGAGCTGTACACGCCCGAGATCGTCTTCACCTGGGCGACGTGGCGCCCGAATGCCTTCTCGACGGCGTCGCTGATCTCGCCGACCGTCGCCATCGCACGCGCCGCGTCGATCGACAGCGCCAGCAGGTTTCCGTCACCCCGCGACGCTGCGTTGGTGAGCGCATCGAGAGCGCTGGCAACCCGGCTGGGGTCGCGTTCGGCGCGCAGTCGCTCGAGTTTGGCGATCTGGGCGGCACGCACCTCGGCGTTGTCGACCTTCAGAACAGCAATGTCCTCGTTGCCGTCGAGACGGTACTTGTTGACACCAACCACCGTCTGACGGCCCGAGTCGATGCGGGCCTGCGTGCGCGCCGCGGCCTCTTCGATGCGCAGCTTGGGGATGCCGGCATCGATGGCCTTGGCCATTCCGCCCTGCTCCTCGACCTCGCGGATGTGTTCCATGGCACGGGCGGCCAGTTTGTGGGTGAGAGCCTCGACGTAATAGCTGCCGCCCCAAGGGTCGATCGAGCGCGTCGTGCCCGACTCTTGCTGCAGCACCAGCTGGGTGTTTCGCGCAATGCGGGCACTGAAGTCGGTCGGCAGGGCCAACGCCTCGTCGAAGGCGTTGGTGTGCAGGCTCTGCGTGTGGCCCTGGGTGGCGGCCATGGCCTCGACACAAGTGCGAACCACGTTGTTGTAGACATCCTGAGCGGTGAGGCTCCAGCCCGAGGTCTGGCTGTGGGTGCGCAGCGACAGGCTCTTGGGGTTGGTTGGGTTGAAGCCCGAAACGAGCTGCGACCACAACAGCCGCGCCGCCCTCAGCTTGGCCACCTCCATGAAGAAGTTCATTCCGATGGCCCAAAAGAAGCTGAGCCTCGGAGCGAAGTCGTCGACGCCGAGCCCGGCATCGATACCGGCTCGGATGTACTCGACACCGTCGGCGAGGGTGTAGGCCAGCTCGAG
>JAGQSP010000259.1 GCA_020439485.1 Acidimicrobiales bacterium
GTTGCCCCCGCCGGAGCCGGCGGTGGCGTAGCCACACTTGCCCCGCCCCTGGCCGCTGGCCCTGGCGGACACACGCAGCGCCTGCTCACCGTGGTCAAGTCGGGCTCGATCCAGGACATCAAGTCGAATACGGTCGACAAGGTGCACACGTGGCCGCACCTGTTGGCCGCCGAGTTCACTGCAGCCCTGTTCATCACCGCCTTCTTGTTGATCTTCAGCATCTTCGTCAACGCTCCGCTGCTGACGTTGGCCGACTTCAACAACACACCCAACCCGGCGAAGGCACCGTGGTACTTCCTCGGCCTCCAGGAACTCTTGACGATGTTCCATCCGATGATCGCCGGCGTCACAATTCCCGGTGTGGTCCTGGGCCTGCTGATCCTGGCGCCCTACGTCGATCGCAACCCCAGCAAGAAGCCAGAAGACCGCAAGTTCATGGTTTCGCTGTTCACGATCCACCTCATGTTCTGGGCCGTGCTCACCATCGTCAGCTCGTTCTTCCGCGGCCCCGGGTTCAACTTCACCATGCCGTGGGACACCGGCCTCACTGGCATCTTCCACCTCTAGTCGGCAAGGGACTCAGTTATGGACGCCTCAACAGTGCTCGCCATCGCAATACCAGCCCTGGTCGGTTTGGCCGTGGTTGTTGCCGTGGTTTCTATGCGCCGCCGCGACCAGGCGGGCTTGGGCCACCTGTCGCGCGAAACCCTCAGCCGCGAGGCTGCGGTTGGTCTCGGCGTGAACGACGACGTCGAGTCGGTCTCTGGCCGCGAGGTCGAACGGGCTGCGGCCCTCGAGCGCATCGGCGGCTCGATCGAGCCGGTCAAGGTCGCCACCGCTCCCGAGGTGTGGACACCACCTGACCCCGAAGCGCTCGGTGTCAGCCGCCGCCAATTCCTCAACCGTTCTGCCATTGGCCTCATGGGTCTCAGCCTTTCGGGCTTTGGTGCTGCGGTGTTGGCGTTCCTTTGGCCCAAGGCCGGCGGTGGTTTCGGTTCCAAGGTCAAGGTCGGCACCATCGAAGATGTTCAGACGGCATGGGAGAGCAGCCAGCCAGCCGTCAACTTCGCCTACTTCTCCGAGGCCCAGACCTACGTGCAGCCCTATCCGGCCGACGCACTCGCCGCCGGCAAGGCTGTGTACAAAGAGGCGCTTCACCCCGGTCTCGAGGCAGGGATGATCGCACTGTGGCAAAAGTGCCCGCACCTGGGCTGCAAGGTTCCTGCCTGCGCGACGTCGCAGTGGTTCGAGTGCCCATGCCACGGTTCGCAGTACAACCGTGTTGGCCAAAAAAAGGCCGGCCCGGCACCTCGCGGTCTCGATGCGTTCCCCATCGAGATCAGCGGTCAGGACGTCATTGTCAACACCGGAGCGGTCCTTCAAGGACCCACGCCGGGTGTCAACACCACCAACCAAGGTCTTGAGGGGCCGCACTGCACCTCGGGTGGCCACTAAGGTCTGACGCCGGCTACCCGGCGTCGCTCGAAGCATCGGGCGGGAGAGAGAATTCGTGATCATCGCTGCCAGCACAGAACGGACCATCGGTCTGGTGATCCTCGCGATCATCATCATCGCCTGGGTCGTCTATGTGTTCGTCAACATCCTTCAGTCGAAGGCCGAACTCGGGTCTGAGGTCGAGCTTGCGGCCAACCGCAAGCCCATGCCGACCGACGACGAGTTCGAGGGCCCACGGCTCGAGCGCGTCCAGGCTTGGGGCGTGCTGTTCCTGGCTGTCATCGGCCTCGGTCTGCCGATCTATTGGCTGCGTGAGCCCGGGCGCCAAGACGGCGCCCAGCGGTTGCTCGACGACCAGGCCCTTTCACGGGGCGAAGAGGCCTACACGGCCGGTTTCCAGTGCAACAGCTGCCACGGCGAAGACCTCAGCGGTGGTGCTGCTGCCACCATCGTCAAGTTGCCCCGGGGCAGCAGCGGCGACGAGGTCAGCGTCCAGGTCAACTGGGCCGCACCCTCGCTGAACGACGTGTTCTACCGCTTCGACACCGACATCGAAGATCCCGAGGACAGCACCGAGGTTCGCTCGATCCTCAACTTCGGACGTGCTCCGGTCATGCCGGCATGGGGTCTGCCCGGCGGCGGCCCAGGCAACGAGCAGCAGATACAGGACGTCATCGACTATCTCTGGCACAACCAGCTGAGCCAAGAAGAGGTCGTCGACAAGTGGCAGAGCGCGTTCGCCACCCAACAGGGGCTCGACGAGAACGCCGGCAAGTCAGAGGGCCAGGTCCTCTACGAGCTGCATTGCGCCCGGTGCCACACCCCGTTCTACAGCTCGCGTGGTACCCACGTTCAGCCGACCGGAGCCGAGGTGACCATCGAGCCCGGGCAGCCGGGTGCGGGCGCGTACGGCCGACCGCTCAGCGCTGCATCGTTGACCGAGCAGTTCCCCGACATCGAAGACCAGATCGGTTTCGTCACCCGAGGCGCCGAGCAGGACGTTCCCTACGGCACCAGGGGCCTCGGCAACTACGGAATGCCCGGATTCGGCACCTTCCTCTCAGAAGACGAGATCCGAGCCATCGTCGAGTACACCAGGACCTTCGAGCTCGAGCCCGGCCTGACCGGCACGGCTGGCGACGAGGTCAACCCAGAATCGAGCGAGGGATAAGTCGCAGATGATCAGCAGCCTGCTCGCTTTCCAGTGGGATCCGAACATAACCGGCTACCTCGCTGTCGGCATCGGTTTCATCGTGCTGTGCGGTTCGGTCTACCTCCTGTTGGCGACCAACGTCGGAACCCGCCTCGGATTCTTGATTTCACTCTGTGGTCTTGCCGGCTGGATGTTCCTGATGGGCATCATCTGGTGGGTCTATGGCATCGGTCTGGTCGGCGATCCGCCCTCGTGGCGACCGCTGCAGATAACGACCAACCTGGCCGCTGCCGACGTCGACGAGGTTCAGCAACTCGCCAACCTGCCGTTGGGTGCCGAACCGCCAGGCGATTGGCAGCTTGTCAGCGCTGAAGAGCGCGGCGACATCGACTCGGCGGCAGATGCCGAGATCGTCTGTGCTGCTGCCGACGAGCGTCGCCTCGAGGTTGTCAACAACTGCTTGTACGAGAGCGCCCAGGACATCTTCCACCACCGAGCGTTTCGTATCGGTGGCGAGCGCTCTCGCCCGCTGATTCCCAGCAACAAGTTCTTCGACTTCTTCCTGCCCACGTGGGGCTCACCCCACTACACCGTGGTCCAGGTGCAGGCTTATCAAGACCAGCCGCCGATCGACCTGAACTCCGATGCTCCGATTCCCGAGCGCGTCCTGGACGACAACGCCACCATCTGGAGTGTCGTGATGGTTCGCGACCAGGGCAACTTGCGATTCCCGCCATTCCTGATAACGGTGGGGTCTGGGATCCTCTTCGCGATCACCGCTTATCAGTTGCACCGTCGTGACTTGGCCCTGATGGCCAGGAGCGGCGCCCAAACCTAAGGAAAAGACCGATGGAGCAGTACCTGCCGATTCTGACGCTGGGGGTACTGGGGGTCATATTCGTACTGGGGAGTATCTTCGCATCTCGCTTGCTCGCGCCCAGCCGAGCGACGAGGGCGAAGTCGGCGCCATACGAGTGCGGCATCACCGATACCGTCGAGGCGCCCGAGCGATTCCCGGTCAAGTTCTATCTGGTCGCGATGTTGTTCATCATGTTCGACATCGAGATCGTGTTCTTGTATCCGTGGGCCGTCGCCAACGGCGAACTAGGGGCTTTTGGCCTGGTCGCGATGCTGATCTTTGCTGGCATCTTCTTCCTGACCTTCGTCTATGAGCTCGCGCTCGGAGGCCTCAACTGGGGTCCCGGGAGGAAGCGACTCGACCCGGTTCGCTCACCCGAGCGCACCACCACGAGCACGGTCCGCAAGGTCGGGCTCGAGGGACGCTTCGCCGTCCCACAGCCACAAGCGGAAGGTGAGGCAGCCTGATGGGATTCCTCGACGACGGCCTCGAAGGACTCCAACACAACTTCATCACCGCTCCCATCGAGGAGCTGGTCAAGTGGGCCCGCCGGCGCTCGCTGATGCCGGCGACCTTTGGTTTGGCGTGCTGTGCCATCGAGATGATGGCGACGGGCGCCGCCCACTATGACATGGCGCGCTATGGCATGGAGACGTTCCGGGCCTCGCCACGCCAGGCCGATCTCATGATCGTGGCCGGACGTGTCAGCCAGAAGATGGCCCCCGTTCTGCGGACCGTCTACGACCAGATGATGGAACCCAAGTGGGTCATCTCCATGGGCGTATGCGCGTCCAGCGGCGGGATGTTCAACAACTACGCCATCGTCCAGGGCGTCGACCAGATCGTTCCTGTCGATGTCTACGCACCCGGGTGTCCTCCGGGACCCGAGACACTGCTCCATGCAATCTTGACCCTGCACGAAAAGATCCGCACCGGAGAGCTCACCCAGCGCCGCGAACAGAACGGCGGCGGGGCCGGCATCCACCTCGACGAGCAGCCGGCACCTGTGATCATCACCACGGGTGGCGGACGGTGACCGCCGCCGTAGATGCAGCTGCCCTCGGAGTCGTCGAGACGAGCTCGCGGGGCCAACAGGTTCTTCACCCTGACTTGGCGGGATACAAGGACACCGTCGTGGCTCTGTTGGGTCAGGGATTCACGATGTGCGCCGACCTCACCGCCGTCGACTACCTCGGCCTCGACAACCGCACGGTCGCCGACGGCGTAGCGGCCAAACGCTTCGAGTTGGTTGTCAACCTCCTCGACCTCGTCGGGCGTCGGCGGGTTCGCCTGCGCGTTCAGCTCGACGACGGCCAGAGTGTGCCGACCATCGTCGACCTTCATCCGGGTGCAGAGGCGATGGAGCGAGAGGCCTACGACATGTTCGGCATCACCTTCGACGGTCACCCAGACCACACCCGAATTCTCATGCCCGAGAACTGGGTGGGCTACCCGCTCCGCAAGGACTTCTCCATGGGCCGCATCCCAGTTCAGTTCAAGGCTCCGGAGGGCAGGTGACATGACGACCACCGAGAACTCACCGGACCACATCGATACAGACAGCATCCTGGCTTCTCGCCAGGCCCTCCTCCACGACGACAAGGTGTTGCGCCTGTCCGAGATCCGTGCCGCCGAGATAGCGGCCGACATCGAAGACGAGCGGATGATCATCAACATGGGCCCGCAGCACCCGTCGACCCACGGCGTGCTCAGGGTCATGTTCGAGCTGCAGGGCGAAACCGTGGTGCGCAGCAAGCCGATCATCGGCTATCTGCACACCGGCATGGAGAAGACGGGCGAAGACCTGACCTTCCTGCAGGGCTGCACCAACGTCACTCGCATGGATTACGCATCGCCGCTGTTTTCCGAACTGGCTTTCTCTCTGGCCGTCGAGCAGTTGCTCGAGATCGAAATACCCGAGCGCGCCACCTGGATCCGCATGCTCATGACCGAGCTCAACCGGATGAGCTCGCACCTGCTGTTCTTGGCCACCAACGGCATGGACCTCGGCGCCGTCGGCATGATGTTGTACGGCTGGAAGGAGCGCGAGGACGTACTCCGCTTCTTCGAGACCGTCACCGGTCTGCGGATGAACCACAACTACATCC
>JAGQSP010000260.1 GCA_020439485.1 Acidimicrobiales bacterium
TCGGTCCTGTTCTGGGCGTCATGCGCGCCGACGACCTCGACCACGCCATCGCATTGCAGAACAGCACCGACTATGGGCTGACCGGCGGCATTCACACCCTCGAAGACGACGACGTCGAGCGGTGGCTCGAAGGGGTCGAGGTCGGCAACGCATACGTCAATCGCACCATCACGGGTGCGATCGTTCAGCGCCAGCCATTCGGCGGTTGGAAACACTCGGCGATCGGGCCGGGCGCCAAAGCCGGAGGACCCAACTATGTGCGCAACCTCCGCCGCTGGGTCGATACCGCGCCCCGCGACGAGGCCTGGCTCGACCGCGCTCGCGGGTCTGACGAGAGATGGTGGCTGGACCACTACAGCACCCAGCACGACCCGTCGGCGCTGTACTGCGAGTCGAACATCTTGCGGTATCGACCTCTCCCCCGCGCGGTCATCTGGGTCGCGTCCGATGCCGACCCGATCGAGGTCCAGCGCTGCACGCTGGCAGCGCGACGCTGTTGCGAACAGGTGCTGGTGTTGAGCGAGGACGAGTTCGTCACTAACCAAGTCGGGCCCTACGACAGGGTTCGTGTTGTGGGCTCTGCGTCCGGGTTGGTCATCAGCGCGGCTCTGGCCGCCGGCGCCCAGCTGATAGACACCCCGGTGACCGGCGACGGGCGAATCGAACTGGGCTACTACCTACGCGAACAGGCGGTCTCGAGAACCCTTCACAGGTTTGGCAACGTGGCCTGATCAGACCGCACCGCGAGTGCTGGCCCGCTCCATCCGCGACACGAGCACGTTCGACTCGGCCGCGTTGGCCGGCCGCCCGAACAGGTAACCCTGAACACAATCGGGTCCGAACGGACGGATGCGCTCGAGCGTCGCCCTGTCGGCAACACCTTCGGCCACGGTGCTGACACCCAGCGCCCTGGCCATCTGCACGAGCGTTCTCATGATCTGGCCTCCCTTTTCGGTGTCGCTCGCAGTGACCAGCGATCGGTCGAGTTTCAACACGTCGAAGGGGATGGCTGCCACCTGGGCAAACGACGAGTGCCCGGTGCCGAAATCGTCGATGGCGATCCGTGCGCCAAGGCGGCGGATCGCAGGCACCACACGGTCGGCCTCCTTCACCCCCACGAAGTGCTGCTCGGTCATCTCCACCGTCAACTGCCCACGCGCCAAACCATTGCTTGCGATGGCCTCCTCGACCTCGACCAGGTAGGCGTCGTCGGCGATCGTCGGTGCGCTGGCGTTCACGGCCACACCGATGGGGCGCCCTACTGCCCTCGACCACTGGGCGGCCTGTGATGCGCCGGCCCTCAGTACGAACCTGTCGATGCGGGGCATCAGACCCAGCCGCTCGGCCAGGCCCAGGAACTCGTCGGGGGCGACGGTTCCGTATTCGGGATGGTTCCAGCGGATCAGAGCCTCGAAGCCGACAATCCCCAGGGGCCTCAGCGAGACGATCGGCTGGTAGTACAGCTCGAATTGGTCCAGCTCCAGGGCCACCTTGAGGTGTCGTTCCTTCTCGAGCCTCGCAACCAGCTCCTCGCGCATCCGCTGCTCGAACGGCACCACCTGGCCACGGCCTGCGCCCTTGGCCTGGTACATCGCTATGTCGGCATCGCGCAGAACGGCCTCGGCGTCGTCGCCGGGTTCGGCGATCGCCAGGCCGATAGAAGCCGAGACGTTCAGTTCCTTGTCGTCGAACGGAATCGGCACCGCCACCACACGCCTCACGCGCTCGGCGATCTCAGACGCCATCTCCCGGCTGGACACGTCTTCGCACAGAACCACGAACTCGTCGCCTCCGAAGCGGGCGATGGTGTCGTTGGCCCTCAGCACACTGGCCATCCGGTCGGCCAGCTCGACCAGCACCAGGTCGCCCGCAGCGTGGCCCAGGGTGTCGTTGATCTCCTTGAACAGGTCGACGTCTATGAACATCAGCGCCGTCATCGATCGGGTTCGAGCACTGCGCACCAATGCGCGCTCGAGGCGGTCGGTCATCAGCGTTCGATTCGGCAGCTGGGTCAACTCGTCGTGCAGTGCCATATGGGTCAACTCGGTGCGCGCTGCCCGCTGCTCGGTGACATCGACCAACTGAACGAGGATGCCCACAACGCCATCCCCGCCCGTTATCGAACTCGAGGTCAGCTGCACCCAGCGCTCAGAGCCATCTGCTGTGGCAACCCTCAGATCTGGTGCTGTCACGTCGTCGGTTCTGGGGCTGGACAGCAGCGCCTCGGCGTCGTTGGCAGACTCACCGGTGAAGCGGTCGAGGATGCTGTTGCCCACCACCTGGTGCTCGTCCATTCCGCCGAACAGTCCCAGGGCGGCCGCGTTGGCCGCGGTGACGACGAAGTCTGGGTCTACCTCCAGAACACCTATCGGCGACCCCTCGAACCCGATCGCAAAGCGGGCCGTCTGTGTGAGTGCTTCTCGCCTCGCCACCTCGCGCCCGAGGATGATTCGCCTAGTGAAGACGAACAGGCCCAGGCTCAGCACCGCGCCCAGCACGGCCACCGAAACGGCTTCGCGGCTGTTCGGGATTCGAAAGAAGCCCTCGCCCGACGTGACGGCGAGGCGCCACGACCGGCCGAACAGGCTCAGATGGCGCGTCGCAGCAAACCGGGCCTGCTCTGTGCTGCCCAGCAACAGGCTCGCCTGCGACCGAAGGTCGGCGGGCGCGTCGTCGGCGCCACCGAACACGCGCGTCACGTCAGGATTGATCGCCGCCAGCGACAGGCTGGCAACGATCGGATCGCCCGCTTGTGACGCTCCGATCATGAACTGGTCGGGGTAGAACACAAACGCCAACCCGTGGCGCTCGTCGGTCATCATCGCTATCGCCAGATAGGTGTTGCCGTCGGCGTCGAAGACCGAATAGGCGCTCGCCTGGTCGACCGTTGGCCCGTCGTCGCCCTCTGGCACCACCGCGGCGACCACATCGGCCAGACCCGGATCGATCGACCCCGAATACGACGTTGCGACACCGTCCACCATGGCGACCGCACCTGTGAACCCCGGGAAGTCCTCGGCCCCGAATCGACGTGTGGCCTGGTCGAGGGCTTCGCTGTCGCCCGGATCGGGGGCTGCAACCTCAACGGCGCGCATGACAAACACCACCCGGTCGCCGGTGTCTCTGACCTCTTGTTCGAGGTCGTCGACGACGCCCAGGAAATACTGCTCGGCCGATGCGATCGAAGCGTCTCGCTCGGCGGCCACCGCGTCGGCTCGCCACAAGACCACCAGCGCCGAGGCCAGCAACGACGCGCACAAAACGGCGAGCGCGGTGAGCGTTCCACCGTGACGGCGCAATCGGGACATGGGTTCCGATCGGAACGAGCCAACCCAGATTTGAGGCGGAGTGACTAGATCGCCTGCCGATCAGCGGGTGTTGAGGCCCTGACCCTCTAGGAACCCGCGCATGTGCGGGCGGCTTTCCTTACCCAGCAGAGCCGACATGTCGGCACTCCACACCCGGTCGAGCTTGCCGCCTGTGCGCTCGAGATAATAGGCCCGCATCTGCTCGTCGTAGGCCTCGATTCCCTCCCTGTCGGCCGATTCGTCGTAGCGCTCTTCCTTCAGCGTCACCGACAGAGGCAGTCTGGGCTTGAGGGCCGGATCCTGATCTGGCCAGCCGATGCAGAGCCCGAACAGTGGATACACCTGCTGAGGCAACTCGAGCAGTTCGGTGACCTTTGCCGGGTCGTTGCGGATGCCGCCGATGTAGCAGATGCCCAGCCCCAAGGACTCGGCGGCGACGACGGCATTCTGGGCGGCGAGGGCGCAGTCGACGGTGGCGATTATGAAGTGCTCTGTGACGCCGGGATGAAAGTCGCCGCCTGCCATCTCGCATGCCACCGCCGACCGGTGGAGGTCGGCGCACCACACGAAGAACGCACCGGCCGTCTCGACATAGGCCTGCCCGCCGGCCACCTCGGCGATCGCAGCGCGGGTCTGTGGGTCGCGCACCCTTATCACCGTGGTGCCCTGCAGGTTCGAGGACGTGGCAGCAGACAATCCGGCAGAGATGATGTCTGCCACCATCTCATCGGAGACGGGTTCGTCCGTGAACTTGCGAATCGACCTGTGCGACTTCAGCAGTGAGATGACATCCATCTCACGACACTAGTTGTGGTGTGGCACTGTTCTGCTATGACCAAGGCCTATTGGATAAGTGCGTACCACGAAGTACACGACCCGCAGAAGCTCGCCGACTATGCCAAGCTCGCCGGTCCGGCGATCGCCGAGGGTGGCGGCCGGTTCCTGGCCCGGTCCGAGGCCGTGCGGGCCTACGAGGCCGGCCTGATGCAGCGCACCGTTCTGATCGAGTTCGAGTCGGTCGAAGCCGCCGAAGCCTGCCACGACAGCCCCGGGTACCAGGCCGCGCTGCAGGCGCTGGGCGACGGCGTCACCAGAGACCTGCGCATCGTGCCCGGCGTCGACTAGCCAATCAGCGCTGCGCCGCTTCGGTCGCCTAACGCATGATGAACGGGTTCGCGACCGACGAATCCTGTGCGATCCACACCGACTTGGTCTGCAGGTACTCCTTGATTCCCTCGATGCCGCTCTCGCGGCCCAGGCCGCTGCGCTTGTATCCGCCGAACGGCGAGTTGAACGACACCGCTCTGTAGGTGTTCACCCACACTGTGCCCGCCTTCACCGCGTCGGCGACGCGAACGGCCCTACCGATGTTCTGGGTCCATACGCCTGCTGCGAGGCCGAAGTTGACGTCGTTCGCTATCTCGATGGCCTCTTCTTCGGTGTCGAAGCCGATGATCGACAGCACGGGCCCGAACACCTCTTCCTGGGCGATGCGCATGTCGTTGGAGACGTTGGTGAATATGGTCGGCTGAACGAAGCGGGTGCCAGACGAGCCTGGCCCGGTATAGCGGTCGCCGCCGAGCACACACGTGGCGCCGCCCTTCTGGGCGATGCGGATGTAGTCGAGCACCTTCTGAAACTGCGGTTCGGTGGTGACGGGGCCCACGTGGGTGTCGTACGACATCGGGTCGCCGATGACCGCCGACGATGCCACCTCGACCAGGCGCTCGACGAAGGCGTCGTGCACAGAGCGCTGCACCAGGGCCCGCGAACCGGCGATGCAGGTCTGGCCGGTGGCGGCGAAGATCCCGGAAATGACCCCCATCACGGCCGCTTCCAGTTCGGCATCGTCGAACACGATGTTGGGCGACTTGCCGCCCAGCTCGAGCGTCACCTTCTTCAGGTGTTTGGCCGCCGACTCATATATCCGCTGCCCGGTGCCGTCCGATCCCGTGAAGGCGATCTTGACGATGTCGGGATGATCGATCATGGCCTGGCCGGCCTCGTGCCCGAAGCCGGTGACCACGTTCACGACGCCCGGCGGGAAACCGGCCTCTTCGAACAGCTTCACGAACTCGAGCGTCGAGGCCGAAGTGAACTCAGACGGCTTGATGACGGCGGTGTTGCCCGCCGCCAAAGCTGCCGGAAGCTTCCACGACAGCAACAACAACGGCGAGTTCCATGCGGTTATCAGGCCCACGACACCCAGCGGCTCGTGTTTGGTGTAGTTCAGGACTCCCGGGCGGTCCAGAGGGATCACCGAGCCCTCGACCTTGTCCGCCAGTCCCGCGTAATAGCGATACCAGCCCGCCGTGGCCATGGTCTGGCCGGCCATCTCTGCGATCAGCTTGCCGTTGTCGCGCACCTCGACCTCGCCCAGGCGCTGGGCGTCGCGTTCGATCAGGTCGGCGAGCTTGTACAGCAGGCGTCCGCGCTGGGTAGGAGTTGTGGCCGCCCACCCGACTGAAGCCGCCTTGGCTGCAGCTGCGGCGGCATCGACATCGGCGGCGGTTCCCCTGGCCACCCGGGCCCAGATCTCGCCCGTGTATGGATTGTCCGAGTCGATGTATTCGCCCGAAGCGGGCGCCACGAACTGCCCGTCGATGAAGAGGTCGTATGTCTGCACCCCGCCAAAAGTACCCGGGGCCCACCGAAGGCATCGAACGCCTCAGGCGGGTTGCTCAAGCTCCGACGCCGGTGCGCGCCGACGATGCGGCGTCGATCAG
>JAGQSP010000261.1 GCA_020439485.1 Acidimicrobiales bacterium
GCTCGGTGCCGATCACCACCCGCGCGGCCGGGTCGTTCTCTACCGCTGCAAGGGTGTCGCGCCCGATCTCGACCCCTACTGCCAGCTCGGCGACAACGGACTCGACGAGCTCGTTCAACGACGAGAAGTGGTTGTAGAACGTGGCCGGCGTGACGCCGGCCGCGGCGGCAATGGCTCCGACCGTGGCTCCGTCGGGGCCTCGTTCGGCCAACACAGACGAGCCGGCTTCGAGCAGCTGGCGGCGGGTGCGCGCCCGTTTGCGGGGATAACCAGTCGTTGTCGAAGAGGTTCCACTCATCTGCTCAAGCCTTCACCACGAACCATCGCTATTGAAGATGACACAAGTCACCGATCTCTAGGTTGACGATGGTCTCTAATTTTATAGACTCGTCTCCAGATTTGCTACGCCCGGAGACCCCCATGACTGTCAAGACCGACGCTGCCACATCGGCGACTGCCACAACCGACCCGATTCAGGAAGACCTGGCCATCGTCGAGGCCACTGTCGAAGCCCTCACCTCGTCTATCCCAGCCGCCCTGTCACCAAAGCAGGCAGCTGCAGCCGTCGGCCGGTTCGCGAGTTCGTTGATGACCCAGCCACAGGTGCTGACACGGCACTTCGTAGACACCGCGGTCGAGGGCGCAAAGATCGTCGCCGGGACGTCCGAGATCGCAGCCGGCGCCAAGGACCGTCGCTTCGCTCACGAGGCCTTCACCACCAACCCCGTATACAAGCGGCTCGCTCAGGCTCAGACACTGGCCGAACGTAAGACCGGCGAACTCATCGACGGTCTCGATCTCGATCCCAAGAGCCAGATTCGATCGAGGTATCTGGCAGACCTGATGCTGTCGGCGTCTGCTCCGACCAACCAGCTTCTCGGCAACCCGGCTGCCTTGGAAGAGGCCCGCCGAACCAAAGGACGCAGCCTCGTCGACGGGGCGCGCCATGCCCTACACGACGTCCTGCACAACGGTGCGATGCCCTCGATGGTCGACACCCGACCGTTCACGCCGGGCGACACCGTGGCTTGCACGCCAGGTGCCGTCGTCTATTCGAATGCGGTTCTCGAGCTGATCCAGTACACACCCACCACCGAAACGGTCTTCGAACGGCCCGTGTTCGTGATGCCGCCGCAGATCAACAAGTACTACATCCTCGACCTCGCCCCCGGCCGAAGCCTGATCGAGCACCTGGTATCGAACGGGCACCAGGTGCTGATGGTGAGCTGGCGCAATGTCGGCCCCGAACATCGCGACTGGAACCTCGACACCTATGTGGCAGCAACACTCGAGGCGATGGACGCGGCTCTCGAGGTCACCGGCGCCGACGACCTGAACCTGCTCGGCGTCTGCGCCGGCGGCATCACCGCCTCGGCCCTGCTCGGCCACCTGGCCGCCGTAGGCGACAAGCGAGTGAACTCGGTCAGCTATCTGGTGACGATCCTCGACTGGGACGAGCCCTCGATGATCGGTTCGATGATCTCGGGCCCGGTGCTGGGCGCGGCCAGGCGTCGAAGCCAGCGCAAGGGCGTGCTGGACGGTGGTGACCTCGGCCGGGTGTTCGCATGGCTGCGCCCGAATGACCTGGTCTGGAACTACTGGGTCAACAACTACCTCACCGGCAAGAACCCGCCTGCGTTCGACGTGCTCAGCTGGAACGTCGACGCCACCAACCTTCCCGCCGGATTGCACTCTGACTTCCTGCAGATCGCGGGCACGAACGGCTTGCTGAAGGCCGGTCACATCACCGTGCTCGACACCCCTGTAGACCTGTCGAGCATCCAATGCGATTCGTTCGTCGTGGGTGCGGTCACCGACCACATCACACCGTGGACGGGGTGTTTCGCAACCGTCAACGCACTGGGGGGCACCTCGGAGTTCGTACTGAGCTCGCAGGGTCACATCCAGGCGCTGGTCAACCCGTCGGGCAACCCGAAGGGCAGCTTCCGCACCGGCGATGCAATCGTCGGCGCGGGCGGTGGACAAACCGCTCAGGACTGGCTCGAACAGTCGACCGAGCACTCGGGCAGCTGGTGGGACCATTGGACCCAATGGCTTTCGAGCCGCTCTGGTGAACACAAGGCATCCCCGACCGAGCTCGGCAGCCAGACTCATCCCTCGGGTATCGCTGCGCCTGGGTCGTACGTACACGGATGAGAGTTGCCACCGGGCGCAACTACGCACCAACCTTGCACTCATGAACGACCTGAGCCTCCGATCGTCGGCCGTCACGGTCGGCGGTCAGCGAATACGGGTGATGGTCGAGAACCGCGGTGCCGGTCGACCACTGCTGCTCATCAACGGCATCGGGGCCACCGGCGAACTCTTCGAGCCGTTGAGACGGCACCTGACCGACCGCGAGACCATCGCCTTCGATGCCCCCGGCGTGGGCGACAGCCCCACACCGCTGTACCCCAGGTCGATGAGGGGGCTGGCCGATCTCGTTGCGGGGCTGATCGTAGAACTCGGCCACGAGCGGGTTGACGTGCTTGGGCTGTCGTGGGGCGGTGCCCTCGCCCAGGAACTGACGCGTAGGCATCCCCGCAGGGTCAACCGCCTGATCCTGGCGGCAACGATGATGGGCTGGACCTCTGTGCCCGGCCGTCCTGCGGCCATATCGATACTGATGTCGCCGGTCAGGTACTACTCGCCCGACTATCTGCGCCGTGTGGCTCCCACCCTGTACGGCGGTGCCATCAAGGATCATCCCGACCTGCTCGACGAGCACGCCAGGTTGCGCGAATCGAAGCCGCCCACCCAGCTGGGCTACCTGTACCAACTCGCAGCCCTGCGGCGCTGGAGCAGCCTGCCGTGGCTCCACCGAATCAAGCACCGGACCCTGGTGCTGGTCGGCGACGACGATCCGATCATTCCGCTCTTCAACGCCGAGGTCATGGCCAGGCAGATTCCAGACGGCCGCCTGCATCGGGTCGAAGGCGGTGGCCACCTGTTCCTTTTCACCAGGGCCGAAGAAATGGCCGGGGTAATCCGCCGATTCCTGGCCACCGGCTCCGAACAGGCTCGCCTGCACCTGTCTGCCTGAGCCGCGCGAGTGGCCCTCGGGCGTGGTGGGTTCTGGTCAGGAACCCTGCTGAGCGCGGCGGGCCGCTATCTCGGCCAGGTCGTCATAGGTCAGCTCACCGCGGAACAGCGAGATGAGGGCCCGCCCCAGCGGTCGGCGAGGCCAACGGTCGTCGTCGATCAGATGCAGGTCGCTGCTGACCGACCCGTCTGCACCGAACTCATAGGTCCTATAGCCGGGCGGCAACCAGGTCTGGGCGTCGAGATCGAAACAGTGCTTCAGCGACGGGGCTACGAACACCGGTACGTCGTGGAAGTCGTACACGTCGGGGACGTGTGTGTGCCCTCCCCCGATGCCACGCAGCTTGGGCAGGCCGGCCATCGTGGCCGCCCACTCGGCCGCATAATCGGCGTCGAAGCTCAGCTGAAGCCGCGGTGCGGGCGGATGGTGCACCCACA
Source organism: Acidimicrobiales bacterium (assembly GCA_020439485.1). GTDB lineage: Bacteria > Actinomycetota > Acidimicrobiia > Acidimicrobiales > Poriferisodalaceae > JAAETH01. The sequence continues at coordinate 3,481 of JAGQSP010000261.1, forward strand.
CGAACACGTGCTGGGCCGCGGTTCGGGCGCACACATCTCGGATCCACGCCGCTTCGCGCATGCCCAAGGTCCCGTTTCGGTGCAGCCGCGATCCGTCTGAGGGGTCGATTGTGCGGCCGGTTTCGTCGACGATCATGCCGCCCGCGTTCGAGTCGACGAACACGAACGCCCACGGGCCGGCCTCGACCACCCGTGACGTGCTGACGCCCGGCCTGGCCACCCCCACGGTGAATGGGGCGTCGAAGTCGTGGTTGCCTGGACACACGTTCACCGGCACCTCGAACCGGGCGAAGGCGCTGGCGGCCAGGCGGTATTCGTCGGGCTCGCCGTGATCGGCGATATCGCCGGTGACCACCACCATGTCGGCCCCGCCGGCGTTGGCACCGCAGTGCTCGAACACTGCGTCGAACGCCTCGGACGTGTCGTAGGCGAAACCCCCCTCGGCCTCTGCGCCCTCGGCGAGGAAGTGGGTATCGGACAACTGCAGGACACGAATCGATTCGGTCATCGTTGTGCTTTCCGTTGGGTCAGGCCGCGGCCGCGGCGAGGGTGTCTCCACCGACGGGCAGCACCGAGGTGTCTATCCCGTACAGCTCTGCGATGTTGTCGCACAACATGCCCCTGACCTGCTCGCTCGACAGATGTGCGGTCTGCTCGGCCAGCATCTCCTGGCTCCACGGCCACGTGCTGTCCGAGTGCGGGAAGTCGTTGGCCCAGCACAACCGCCGCCAGTTCATCTGGTCGGCGTTGCGGAATGCGACGAAGTCGTCCTGGAAGGTCAGGTAGATGTGCTCGTCGAAGTACTCCGACGGCATCCGCTGGATCGGGGCTGTCAGCCAGGCGCGGTGGCGCTTGAATGCGTGGTCCATCCGGTACGTGTAGTGGGGCACCCACCCGGCATCGGCTTCGACGCACACGACCTTCAACGCCGGAACTCGCTCGAACACCCCGCCCAGCACCAGCATGCCCATGACGTCCTGAACGCCGCGGATGATCGACAGGAACGAGTTCATCTTGGGCCCGCGAGGCTTGGACGAAAGGTTGTCGGACCGGCCGGTCAGGATGTGGAAGCTGGGCACCAGACCCAGGTCGACACACGCCTGCCAGAACTCGTCGTAGATCGGCGAGTCGTAGTCTTCGACCTTGGGCTCGCCAGGCATCATCACGCCGCGCATGCCCATCGCCTTCATCTCTTCGAGGTCGGCGATGCCCTGCTCGGGCGAGCTCATCGAGGTCTGACCCAATGCCAGAAGGCGGTTGGTGTCGATAGAGCAGTACTGGGCGATCCACCGGTTGTACGCGGCCATAGCCGCGGTCTTGTACTCGAAGTCTGGGTGGTTACACAGGATCATTCCCACCGACGGGTAGATGATCTCGGCAGACACGCCGTCGCGGTTCTGGTCGGCGATGCGGGCCGACGAGTCGTAACCGCTGCGGTGCAGATCGGCGTACTTGGCCTTGGTGTTCAGCTGATCCCAGGGCAGGCCGGCAGCGGCGACAAGACCCATGGGAACCGTGCTCTTCATCCCGTCGATGACATAGACATCGCCGCGGTCTTCGGTCTCGACGACCCTGGGCGCAACATCACGGAACTTCGGATCGATGTAGGCGCTGTAGGTGTCGGGCGCTTCGGTGATGTGAGAGTCGGCCGAGATGATCGGATGATCGACGTGCATGTCATGCCCCCTGGTTTCCCCTGGCCACGACAGTAGCGATCAACTGCGGTCGACTACCACCTCGCCACCCTTCAGCACGTGGCTGAACGCGCTGGCGGGGTCGGAAAAGGCGACGATGTCCTCGAGCGGATCGACCCTGGAGATCACCAGATCACCGAACGCGCCCTCTGCGACCACCCCGATACGGCCCTGCATGTGACACAGCGCCGGGGTGTTGACCCACATCGCCTCCAAGATCTCGGCCGTCGACAGCACCTCCGAGCGGATGGTCAGCTCGCGGTTCTGCATCCACTGCGACTCGCCGATGAGGTCGGTGCCGTACGCCATCGTGACCCCGGCGTTCTTGGCGATCTCGAGCGAGCGCAGGCCGGCCTCCAGCACGCGGGCGTTCTTGTCCTGGTTGGTCTTGGGAAAACCCAGCTTCTCGCCGAGTTCGGCCATGCCGTGATACGCCACCAGGGTCGGCACCAGCACAGAGTCCGCGTCGGCGATGGCCATGGCGGCCTCCTCGTCGATCATGTTCCCGTGTTCGATGCTGTGCACGCCCGACTCGACGGCCATCAGGATCGACTCGGGAATGTAGGCGTGGGCGGCGACATAGGTGCGACGGTGAGCGGCCTCGACGACGGCGGCGCTGATCTCTTCGTGGGTGTATTGCACGCTGTCGAGGGGGTCCATGGGTGTGGCAACGCCGCCCGATACGTGGATCTTGAGGAAGTCGCTGCCGTCGCGCAGGTTGTGGCGGGCCGCCTTGCGAACGGCCTCGGCACCATCGGCGACCACGCTGAAGTTGTTCGATCGGAGGCTGCAACCGCACGAGGCCATCTCCAAATGGCCTCCCTCGGTGTCGCCGTGGCCGCCCGTCTGGCTGATCATGCGCCCGGCGGTGACGATGCGCGGACCCAGAGCCTCTCGTGACCGTATGGCACGGATCAGCCCGAAGAGGTCGCCACCCAGGTCGCGAACCGTTGTGAAACCTCGCTCGACCGTCTGGCGGGCCAGCCGTGCCATGACGATGCCGAACTCGACCTCGCTCATCACCGACAACCGCCGGAAGTTCAGCGTGGCGAGCCTGAAGTGCACGTGACCGTCGATCAGACCCGGTACGACGTAGGCCCCGGCGGCATCGAGCTCGACGTCGGCGCCGGTGGCTGCGGACGAGTCGACCTGCACGATGATGCCGTCATCGATGACAACCGTCTGGTCGGGCCTGTAGCTCATGGACGTCGTGTCCAAGACAGTTGCGTTGTTGACGATTGTGCGCATGGGGCATCACATTACGCACGCGTCGCCGCGGCCTACGATTCAGCGATGCCCACGATCACACTCGACAGCTATTTCCAGGGTCCGACGGGTTCGGGGCAGGGGGGATGGACCTCTGCCCTGCTGGCCCGAGAGTGCGAAGGGTCCGCGACCATCGCGATCAGGGCACCGATACCGCTCGAGACCGAGATGTGGACCGAGCACAAGAACGGCAAGGTCGACCTGGTCTACGCATCCGGCGACACCCCGGTGGTGGTCCTGGAAGCCGAGCCATGGGAACCACACTTTCCCGACACCGCGCCGGTATCGATCGACGAAGCCGGCGAGGCCAGGAGCCGGTTCCCGTTCGGGCCAGACGACCACCCTGTCCCCTACTGCTTCTCGTGTGGCCTGCAGCACGATTCGATGTGTGTGCACGCGTGGAGCATCGCCGACGGCCGCTATGCCACCGACTGGACTCCGCCCGCACGTTTCGACATCGGAGACGGAACGGTCGACCATGCCGCGGTGTGGGCTGCTGTCGACTGCACCGCGGCCTGGTATGCCTGCACCGCAGGCGGCACCCGCGTCGCGTTCACCGTCCAGTTGGCAGTGGAGGTGCTCGAGCCGATCAGGATCGGCGAGACCTATGCCCTCGTTGGATGGGAGGGCGATGGGGTGGCCGAATGGGACGGCCGCAAGCGCACAGCCGCATCGGCCGCTTTCGACCGAAACGGCAACTGCGTGGCCCGCTCTCGCTCGTTGTGGGTGTCGGTCAACTAACGCGCCAATGCGCAGGCGCTATCGGCTCTGTCGGGGCGCAACAAAAGCGACGCCCTCCAGCAGCAGCGCCTTCCAGAGGTCGGGGTCGATTTCTGGTACTGCAACCCACTCCCGGAACACCTTTTTTGCCGGTGCGAATGGGCGTCCGATGCCCTGCGCTATCAACTCGTCTACGCGTTCTCGTGGCAACTTCACCACCAGGCCCGACCCTTTGTAGTCGCACAGTCCGAGGAACTCGCCAGACACCCGGGCGCACCTGCCGCCCATGATGGTGCCCTCCTCGACCCTGGGATCCTCGAACCTCAGCTCGTCTATGAGGTCCCAGAACGTGTCGTTGGCTTCGCCTTCGGCTTCTCTCATTCGGCACCTCCGCACAGGTTGGCGTGCAGCCAGTCGTGAACGGGCTGCAGGTCTTCGAAACGTTCGATGCACCACCGGGCGAACTCGGCATCACCGACCGAGGTCGGCAGGGGTTCGATGAACCTCACCTGGAACCCCTTGAGTCGAAGGAGGTCGCCGCGCGGGTGATCGGCCGGATAGGGCTTGGGCACGTTGGCCAGGGTGTCGCCTGCGATCTCTGCGCCACGTTCGTCGATCAGTCGACGCAGGTGTTCGTCCAGTTGTTGCCCGGCGTTGGATGCGATGGCGTGCCGCCACAGATCGCGAACGGCGGGCGTAAAGGCGACGCCGCTGGCAAAGCCGGCCCGCTTGGCGTCGATGCGCAGCCACAGGATGGGCGCCTGTCTCTTGTCCGCGCCGTGCCAGCAGGTCAGCAGCAGGTGGTCCTTGTATTTGGGCGCACCCGGCTTGGCAAACCGCAGGTCGGTGTGCAGTGGCGACACCGAGCCGCGCGCCGTGACCGTCAGCTCGGGGTCGAGGCTCTGCGCGATGGTCGAGATCAGAGCCAGGCCCGGCGCGGTCACGCCCTGGGCCAACAGTGGTCTGTGCTGTTGGTATTGGTCCTTGTCCCAGGCGGGCATCTGCGCCAGCAGCGCCAGCGCTCGAGGGTCGAAGCCCTCGAACTCATCTGTCGGTTGCGTCATGGGCGGGCCCCTTTCGATCTGGCGGCGCGGTCCAGTTCGCCGACGAAGTGGCTCCACCCGCCCGTGTGGGTGGCGGCCAACTCGTCGGAGTCGAATCCGTCGTGGACCACCGTCACCAACGTCGAGTCTCCGCGGGCCTCCAGCTCGAGCCTCACCGTCGTGGAGCCGGGTTCGATCGGGAAGCCGCCCTTGGCCCACCCGTAGGTGAACACCAGCCTGCGCATCGGCACGACCTCGACTATCTCGCCGGCGACGACCGCCCCGTTTTGGTGGGTCCAGGTGATGACACCACCGGGCCGCAGATCGACTTGTGCCTCCACCGACATCCAGTCGTTTACACCGTCGGCGCTGCTGACCAGGCTCCACACGACGTCGACAGGGGCGTCGATGATGCGATCACAGGTTGCGATGTTCACGAGGCCGTCCTTCTGCGCGCAGCGGCCGACTGGGCGGCCTCGGCCAGGCGGTCGAGAGCGGAAGACCAGTAGTCGTCGAAGAACCGGCGAGCCGCTTCGAGCTGAACGTGGTCGGCCCGATACAGGCGGCTTCGTCCGTGCGAGCGCACCGAGACCAACCCGGCATCGCGCAGAACCGCCAGGTGCTGGCTGGTGGCCGGCTGGCTCGCACCCAACGACTGGGCCAGCTGGTTGACCGAACGTTCCTCGTCGCGCACCAGACGAAGCAGCCGCCGACGCACCGGGCTGGCCAGCGCCTTGAACTGGTCGTCGAGATGGTGAGGCGAACCTTCCATGGCGATATATAAGCAGTTACGCATGTATCTGTCCAGACTTCGGCGTTCTGCAATGCTTGGGCCATGAACGGGGCACCCATCAACAGCGCATTCCTCGAGGCTCGCGACTTCCTCCTCGCCAACCGCACCGACTACGAGGCCGCGGTAGCAGGGTTCAGCTGGCCCGATGTCGGGCCCGGCTTCAACTGGGCCGACGACTACTTCGACCCGATGGCGGCGGGCAACGACAGCCGCGCCCTGCACCTGGTGGAAGAGGACGGCACCGAGGCGATCTTGACCTACGACCAGTTGGCGGCTCGAAGCCGTCAGGTCGCCAACATGCTGGTCGCCAACGGCCTCGAGCGCGGCGACCGCGTGCTGGTGATGCTGGGCAACGAGACAGCCCTATGGGAGACGATGCTGGCCGCCATCCGCATAGGCGCGGTCGTGATTCCTGCCACAACCCTGCTGGCGGGCCCAGACCTCGCCGACAGGTTCGAGCGCGGCGGAGCCTCGATGGTGGTCACCAACCAGAGCGCCAGAGGCGCGGTCGACGACTTGGACGATGCGCTCACGGGCGGGGTGGTACGCATTGCGGTCGGTGGCGGCGAAGGCTGGGTCGACTACGCCGACTCGGCGGGCTTCGACACCCAGTTCACAAAGGCCGAGGCCACCCAGGCCAGCGACCCGTTGCTCGAGTACTTCACATCGGGCACCACCTCCAAGCCCAAGCTGGTGCGCCACACCCAGGTGAGCTATCCGGTTGGTCACCTGACGACGATGTACTGGCTGGGCTTGCAACCCGGCGACGTGCATTGGACCATCAGCTCACCGGGTTGGGCCAAGCACGCCTGGAGTTGCTTCTTTGCTCCGTTCAACGCTCAGGCGTGTGTGTTCATCTACAACTACACGCGCTTCGATGCACCGACCGTGTTGGGCGTCCTGATCGACAAGGGTGTCAACACGTTGTGTGCGCCGCCCACGGTGTGGCGGTTCTTGATCCAGGCCGACCTGGCCTCGTACACGACCTCGCTGCGCGAGCTCATCTCGGCGGGCGAGCCTTTGAACCCTGAGGTCATCGCCCAGGTCCAGGCGGCGTGGGGCATACAGATCCGCGACGGTTATGGGCAGACCGAAACCACCGCCCAGATCGGCAACACCCCGGGCTCCAAGGTCGTGCCCGGATCGATGGGGCGGCCCCTGCCCGGCTACTCGATAGCCCTACTGGATCTCGACGGCGACCACACCGACGAGGGCGAGATCTGCATCGTGTTGGCCGACGGACCTGTCGGCTTGATGGAGGCCTACGCCGACGACCCCGACAAGACAGCTGAGGTCATGTACGACGGCCACTATCACACCGGCGACGTCGCCAGCCGCGACGAAAGCGGCTACGTCACCTACGTGGGCCGTGCCGACGACGTGTTCAAGGCTTCTGGCTATCGCATCTCACCATTCGAGCTCGAAAGCGTGTTGATCGAACACCCCGCAGTTGCCGAAGCCGCCGTCGTACCGTCGCCCGACGAGCTGCGGGGTTTCGTCCCGAAGGCGTACGTGATCTTGGTCGAGGGTGCCGCCGCCGATGCCGACACGGCCGCCTCGATCTTCTCGTTCATGCGAGAGCGAGTATCGGGCTACAAGCTCGTTCGTCGGCTCGAGTTCGCAGACCTTCCCAAGACGATCTCGGGCAAGATCAGACGCGTCGAGTTGCGAGGTCAAGAGAATCAGCGCCAGGGCCAGGGGCCCAGAAACCCCATGGAGTTCATCGAGGCCGACCTGAAGGGCTGAAGC
>JAGQSP010000262.1 GCA_020439485.1 Acidimicrobiales bacterium
CCTGCGACCTTCGGGTTATGAGTGCACCGACGCCCGTGGGAGCTAGTCGGCGTTCATCGGAGTTCTTCCTGGTCAACGGGCGAATCGGGACCGCCGAGCCGCACTGTCGTAGGCGCCAGTAGGAGCCCGTTGGTGCTCGTCGTGTTGTACGACTGTTGTACGGGGACAGCTCCCGAGCGAACCGCACGCTCGTCTGCGCTGGTAGGTGCGAGTCGTGCTGACACGCTGCTGACAGCCGCCGGTCAGGCGGCGTCGTCGCGGCCGAGGCTGATGGGCACCCGCCGGTCCTCATCATCGAACACGGCAACGAGCTCCAGGCGGGCGCCGAGCGCTTCGAGGTACTGCCGCAGCGTCGACACGCGCACGTCCTCGGAGTGCTCGAGCTTGGAGATGGCCCCCTGCGTCACGTCGAGGCGGCCGGCGAGCTCGGCCTGGCTGACTGCTTCGGCGTGGCGGAGCTCGTACAGCCGGATCTCCTCCAGCGTCTCGGCACGCAGACCAGCGAGCCGCTCGGCGGCACCGGGCTTCGCGACGACAGCGTCGCGGAGTTCGGAGAACTTGGTTCGTGCCATCAGATCGATCCTTCCTCACCGAGTTCCCGGAGGTACTCGTCGTACAGGTCATCAGCGAGCGGGACCGCCCACTCGTACCAGTCGTTCCACTCGCCGCTCTTGTCGCCACCCAGCAACAGGATCGCCTGGCGACGCGGGTCGAACGAGAACAGCACCCGCAACGCTCCGCCCTTCGCGGCTCGCAGTTCCTTCATCGACTGGTGACGTGAACTGTGGATCCGGTCGACCACCGGCCGACCGAGATCCGGGCCACGTTCCACAAGCAGATCGACCCGGTCGGTCACAGCCTCTCGTTGTGCGTCGGTCAGCGTCGACCACCAGTCGATGAACTGATCGGCGACCTCGACCTCCCACACCCCGACCAGTATGAGTGTTGACTCATGATGAGTCAACACTCATGCCGACGAACTGGTTGCCGCCTGGCGGTCTCCGATGACCGTGGCGATGTGTTCGGCGTCCCGCCCGACGAAGCCGAGGAACGCAGAACCCTTGGTGTGGAGGCCCGGGAGTCCGATGAACGCAAGGTTCGCCTTGGTCGTACTGATTCCTCGGTCGTGTCGTGGCTGACCGTGTTCGTCGAGGACGTTGGGGATGTCGATCCAGGTGAAGTCGTTGCGGTAGCCGGTGGCCCAGATCACGGTGTCGGGTCGGTGGACAGCTCCGTCAGCGGCGTGAAGTCCCGCGCCGTCCGCACCGACGATGGGTGCTGCCCGGCGCACCTGCCCGGACTTGACGAGCTTGGGTAACCGAGAGCCGATCAGTGGCACTGCGCCCACGGCCGCTTCGGAACTGCCTGCATCCTGCCGCGTGCGATCCATCACGCCCCAGCGCTGGAACCACCAGAAGATGTCGCGCCCGAGTAGCCGCTGAGGAAAGCGCCTGGGGAGTTCGCCGAAGCTGATCGTCACCTCGACAACGTCGTCGTCAGCGGCGAGTTCTTCGGCGATCTGACCGCCTGAGTTGCCTGCCCCCACGATGAGGACTCGACGGCCGCTCACGTCAGCCGGGTTGCGGTAGTCGGCTGCGTGCAGCTGGTTGACGTCAGCGGTCAGACCGGCCGCGAACGTCGGTCGCCACGGGAGTTGGAGCGCCCCGGTGGCGACGACGACGGTGGAGGCGTTGATCTGTTGGTCGCCGGCGGTGAGCCGGAATGTCGACGACTCTGCGGACCAGACGAGTCGATCGACACGGCAGCCGCAACGGACGTCGATGCCAAAGCGCTCGGCATAGTCGGCGAGGTAGTCCGCGACGTCGTGCTTCGACGGATACGTGTCCGCAGGCGCCGGAAACGCCATATCAGGGAGCGCGTCGTACTGCGCTGGGGTGAACAGACGCAGCGAGTCGTATCGATGACGCCACGCGTCGCCGACCCGGTCGGCCGCATCGAGCACAACGGGCTCGACACCTTCGCGCTGCAGGCATCGGGCGACGGCCAGTCCAGCCTGCCCGCCGCCGATCACCACGACCGGGGCGGTGACGGAGCCAGTCATCGTCCACCCGTCCGAGTGAGTTCCACGGCGACAGATCGACCGCCCTCCGCCTTCGCCCGCCACGAACGCAAGCCCCCGAGTCCTGCCGCCATTGCGAGTCCGTCGACGTGCTCGATCCAGCCGTCGACGGTTCGGCCGGTGCTTCGTTCGATCGCCCAGTCATGCGTGAGCGTCACGAGCCGGCCGCCAGGGCGAAGCACCCGGGCGACCTCGGCGAGCGAGTCGGCAAGCGGTTCCCACATCTGGATGCTGTTCACCGCGACCGCTCCGTCGACGTCGCCGTCAGCGACGCCGAGACGGGCGGCAGTCGTACGAACGACCACCACCCGTCCATCATCGATCGTCGCCCGATTCCGTCTGATGGTCTCGTCGACCATCACCCGAGACGGATCCACGGCGAACACCCACGCCACTCGACGCGCCAACAGCTCGACGCCGACTCCAGCCCCGACACCGATCGCGACGACCCGATCAGTCGGGCGCGGATCGAGCACCTCGATCGCTTCACGCTCGGCGTCCAGGTTTCGCCGTGCCATCACTCGGGCGGTCACGAGTGCGGCCGGCCCGTCGAACAACGCTGATGTCTTCATGAGCCTCAGCCTGCAGGTTGAACTACGGTTCAAGTCAATGGTTGATCCAGGCTCCGTCGTGATGGACATCAGCGAGCTTTCGGCGCTGACCGGGCTCGCCCCTTCCGCGCTGCGCTTCTACGAGCGCCGAGGATTGATCACGCCGATCGGACGCGCCGGCGGCAAGCGCATCTACCGCGCACGCACCGTGCAACAGATTGCGTTGATCGACCTCCTCAAGGTCTCCGGCTTCACACTCCCCGAGATCGCGAAACTCATCGACCCGGACGGGCACGTCAGCCCCGACTGGCGCGAACGGGCCCGAGCGAAGCAAGAACATCTCCGCCGACAACTCGCCGACATCGAGCGCGCCCTCGCGATGCTGCAGCACACCATCGAGTGCCCCCACACGTCACTCCACGAATGCCCCATCCACCAAGCCGTCGTCGACGCACACGCCGACACCCTCGCCACATCGCGCGACACCTGACCCGCGCTTGCCGACCGCAGGGAAGGGCGCTGCCCCAGACGGCGCCCCCTCTGGCCTCTGGGCTCGAACCCGACGGTCAAGTCTGTTGTACCGATGTTGTACCGAGGGCCCTGACCAACGTCAGAGGCCCTTTCCGATTTCTCGGAAAGGGCCTCTGAGCTGGACTTACTTGGTGGCGGGGGTAGGATTTGAACCTACGA
>JAGQSP010000263.1:0-2368 GCA_020439485.1 Acidimicrobiales bacterium
CCTCGATCTCGGCGGTGAGTGTGGGCGTTGGCTCGCCCAGCGAAGACTTGTGGTTGAGGGTTCGGCTGGTGCTGAATCCCAATGCACCGGCCTGGATTCCCCGCTTGACGATCTCGGCCATCGCGGCGATGTCGTCTGGCGTGGCGGTCTCGCGGGCCGCGCCGCGCTCGCCCATGACGTTCAGACGCACGGCCGCGTGGGGAACCTGGGCGCCGACATCTATGTCGTAGTGACGACCACCCAGGTGGTCGAGATACTCGTCGAAGCTCTGCCAGGTCCAGGGCAGGCCCTCGTGCAGAGCAATGCCGGGTATGTCCTCGACGCCCTCCATCAGCTGGATGAGCCGCTCGTGGTCGGCCGGCCTGACCGGGGCAAACCCGACACCGCAGTTGCCCATGACGACGGTGGTGACTCCGTGCCAACTGGACGGTGCCAGCTGGCTGTCCCAGGTGGCCTGGCCGTCGTAGTGGGTGTGGATGTCGACGAATCCCGGCTGCACCAAGCGCCCCTCTGCGTCGACCTCGCGCCGGCCGGTTCCCGACACCTCACCTACATGGGTTATGACCCCATCGCTCACTGCCACATCAGCGGTGCGGCGCTGGTCGCCCGACCCGTCGATGACAGTGCCTCCCCTGATGACCAGGTCGTGTTCGGCCATTGCGTATACCCCCAAGCGACAAACTCCGGCCGACTAGGCCGGTTCTTGCCCCTCGATTCTCGCAGTTTCGTATCCGAAGAGCACATCGGCAGCCATCAGGTCACCGATCTGGTCTTCGGAGTAGCCGACCTCGGACAACACATCGATGCCGTCTTGGCCCAACATCGAAGCGTGACGCGTCACCGAGGCCGGAGTGGCAGCGAAGCGGATCGGCGGCGGAATCTGCCGGTAAGGACCGAGCTCGGGATGCTCCACGACAGGCAGCTGTGCGACCAGGTCATCGAGCGACGCGGCCCTGGTCGCCGGAATGCCGTTGGACTTGCAGAAGTCGAGCCACCGGTCGGTGGTACGCCCCAGCAAGATCTTCGCCAGCTCGCTGTACAGGGTGTCGCTGTTGGCGTGCCTCGACGACCTCGTGGCTATGCGCGGATCTTCCAACAGGTCGGCTCTGCCGCCTGCCTCGAAGACCGCCTTGTAGTGCTCGCCGGTATAGGGCAGCACGTTGATCCAGCCGTCGGCGGTTCGTTGAGGTTTGCGGTTGGGGGTCAATATCCGCGGATACCCAGGCGATGAAATAGGCGGTTCGAAGATGGCGCCGGCCCCGTGTTCGACGAGCACGAACGAGCGCATCACGTCGATCATCGGAACCTCGACCTCCTGCCCCTGCCCGGTGACCGCTCGGTGGAACAGGGCTCCGAGGATCGCCGAGGCGATGGTCAGGCCCAAGACCTTGTCGGCCACGAGTGTGGGCAACAGCATCGGTTCTTGGCCCAGGCGGACGAACAGGTCGCCGATACCGCTGCCCGATTGGATGATGTCGTCGTACGCCGGAGCATCGGCATCAGGACCGTCGCTGGGATAGCCATTGGCCCGGCAGAACACGACGTCTGGCCGCACCGCCTTGATGTGGTCGTAGGTCAACCCCAGCCGACCGAGCGGGCCGGGCCTGAGATTGGTGGCCACCACGTCGCACGTGGCTGCGATGTCCAGAACCGCCTGTCGACCCTGCGGGTGTTTCATGTCCAGGCCGATGCTGCGCTTGTTGCGCAGGATGTTCATGGCCACACCGGACATGCCATCGACCAGCGCGGGTCCCATCGACCGGTTGGTATCGCCAGAACGATCCTCGACGCTGATGACGTCTGCCCCCATGTCGCCCAGAATCTGGGTGGCGAGCGGGCCCATGACAACCGAGGTCAGATCGAGGATCCGCACCCCGGCCAGCGGGCCTTTCGTAGACGGCTGGTCCATTCGTGCAAGATAGGCACCAGGCCGATGCCAGGCCGAATCGTCAGGGGGCGAGTTCGATGAAATACACCAAGCTGGGCAACACGGGCCTGGACGTCTCGAAGGTCTGTCTCGGATGCATGAGCTTCGGCGAACCGGCCGCGGGCACGCAGGGCTGGTCGCTGGACGAACAGACCAGTCGCCCGTTCATCGAGCGAGCGCTCGAATTGGGCATCAACTTCTTCGACACGGCCAACGCCTATTCGTTGGGCAGCAGCGAAGAGATCGTCGGGAGGGCGCTGGCCGACATGGCCAACCGCGACGAAATCGTCCTCGCCACCAAGGTCTTCTTCCCGATGCATCAGGGGCGCAACGCGGTGGGGTTGTCTCGCAAGTCGATCCTGGCCCAGGTCGACCACAGCCTGAAGCGCCTGGGCACCGACTACATCGACCTCTATCAGATCCACCGCTGGGACCCGCACA
>JAGQSP010000263.1:2430-5884 GCA_020439485.1 Acidimicrobiales bacterium
ATGTGGGCGTGGCAGTTCAGCAAGGCGCTCTATACCTCGGAACTGCACGGCTGGTCGAAGTTCGTCAGCATGCAGAACCACTACAACCTGCTGCAGCGCGAGGAAGAGCGCGAGATGATGCCGCTGTGCGCCGATCAGGGAATCGGTGTGATCCCCTGGAGCCCGCTGGCGAGGGGTCGTCTGACCCGCGATTGGGACGAGCAGACGGCTCGAACCGAGTCCGATGTGCGGGGCCTCAACCGCTATGACGAGTCGCGCGACCGGGCCATAGTCGAACGCGTTGCCGATATCGCCGAGGCTCGCGGGGTGCCGCGGGCCCAGGTGGCTCTGGCCTGGGTCATGTCCAACCCGGTCGTGACCGCCCCCATCGTGGGTGCCACCAAGATCTCCCACATCGAAGACGCTGTCTCCGCCGTCGACATCGAACTGTCGGCCGACGAGCGCGCCGCACTGGAAGAGCCATACACACCGCGCGACAACATCTTCTGAATGGGCATGCTGTGAACAAGACCACTGTCGGCTGGGCCTGGGTCGCTGTGCAGGCCGTACTGCTGGTGACGCTGGTGTTCTTGCCCTCAGGCAACGATTGGCCCCGCTCGCAAGCCTTGTCGGCAGCGGTCGGCGTGTTGTTCTTCCTCGGGGTGGCGGTGATGCTGATCTCGGCTTTGCGGCTCGGACGTTCGCTCACCGCCACACCGGTGCCTGTGGCCGGGGGTTCGATGGTCAGCGACGGTCTGTACCGCTGGATGCGACACCCCATCTACACGGGTGTCATGGCTCTGGTGGTGGCCATCGCGCTCAGGAGCCGAAGCTGGCCGACCGTGGCCGTCGCGCTGGCCACCATCGCCTTCTTCAATCTCAAGGCTCGGTGGGAAGAGGCTCGCCTGGCAGAGCACTACCCCGACTACCAGCGCTATGCGGCAGTCACGTCGCGTTTTGTCCCCACACCTCTTGTGCTGCGGCGTACACGCCCTGATCGTGGCTGAACTCGACCGTGTTTCCGTCTGGATCGGTGAGCATGCAGATGTAGCCGACAGGGTCTGGCATCTGGGTCGGAGGCAACGACAGACAACCGTCGGCACGGGCGATGGCCGCGACCTCGTCGACCTGGGCTCTGGTGGGCATCTCGAAGCCCAGGTGGGCAAACGGCCCCAGAACCGCTTTGGGCACCGCACGATACGGATCGGTCTCGGGGAAGAACTCGGCCACTACCAGCACGAACGGATGCTCGACCTGGTCGCTCATGGCCAGCCAAGCACCATGGCCATAATCGTCAGAGCGCCGCGCCAACAGTTCGAGTGGCGTGTAACGCCGGTACCAGTCGATGGTTGCGTCGATGTCGCCGACACGTAGGGCAACGTGGGTCCATCTGGTCGATGAAGGTCCCGGTCGATCCATGCTCCAACCGTAGACTCCGCCGATGCCGCGACGCAGGGGTACATCTCGTGAAGTACTGGCCCTGGGCATAGTCACCATCACCGCCTACGGCTCGTGGATGTATGGCTACGGCGTTCTGATAGACGCCATTCGAGACGACACCGGCTGGTCGACGACCCTGCTGGGCGTCACCTATGGCATCGCCCAGGCGATCACAGCCGTTGGCGCGTTCTTCGGCGGCCGGCTTCTGGACCGCGTCGGGGCGTCTGGGCCGTTCGGGCTTCAGGCAACGCTGGGCGCCGGCCTGTTGCTTGGCGCTACGTGGACCACCCAGCCGTGGGCCTTCGCCTTGGCGTACGGCCTGGGCGGCGGCATCGTCGGCGCTACCGGCTTCTACCACGTGACCACCGTGGTGGCAGCCAGATCTGCGCCAAACGAACCCGAACGAGCCATCGCCAGCCTGACCATCGTCGGCGCGTTCTCGAGCCCCATCTACCTCCCATTGACCACCTGGATGCTCAGCTCGTGGCATTGGCGCTCTGTGGGGCGTGCCTTGGCCGCGTCGTGCCTTGCCGGGGCCTTGGTGGGGCTCACCGCCGTGCGCAGCGGCAAGACAACGGGCGCCAGCGGACCATCGCCCAAGCCCCTGGCAGCGATCCGCAAGGCCTTGGCGAGCCGACCGGTGCGCAACATGTTGATCGGCTTCGTGACGACGTGGATCGCGTTCTCGTCAGTCATCGTCTATCAAGTGCCCATCCTCACCGCCTCGGGGCTGACGCTGGGCACCGCCGGCGTGGTCGCCGGGCTTCGGGGTCTGTGCCAGATACTGGGGCGCGTCGGCCTGATACGTGCCGTCAACCGATTCGGCTCGGGTGCGTTGCTGCGCGCTGCCTATTGGTCGGCTGCTGTGGGGCTGGCTCTGCTGCCCGTGGGTTCGTTGGTCGCCGGGGTGGCCTTCGCCGTCATCGCAGGCGCCGCCATCGGAGCCACCTCGCCGCTGCAAGCGATACATGCCCGCAACCGCTTCGACGCCGACGATCTGGGGCTGCTGATGGGCATGCAGGGCGCCGCCGCAGGCCTGGCCGGTGCCCTGGGGCCCATCTTCGGCGCGGTCATCCACGACTCCGCCGGCAGCTGGAACCCCACCGTGCTGATGGGAATAGCGGGGCTGGTCGTCGGCGGCATCCTGATCGGATCGGGCGATGCCAACGAGGTGGCGCGAGACTGAGCCGATGCCTGGACTGTCACAATCGGAGCTCGAGTCGTTCTTGGACGAACCCGGTCATCTCTTGAGGCTGGGAACCGTCGGCAGCGACGGATTACCACGTGTGGTGCCGATCTGGTTCATCCACCGCAACGGCAAGCTGTGGTTCACCCCCAGAGCCCGATCGGCTTGGTTCGACGATCTGCGCAACAACCTGGGCGTCTGCTGCACCATCGACG
Source organism: Acidimicrobiales bacterium (assembly GCA_020439485.1). Lineage (GTDB taxonomy): Bacteria > Actinomycetota > Acidimicrobiia > Acidimicrobiales > Poriferisodalaceae > JAAETH01. Next base: position 5,251 of record JAGQSP010000263.1, read on the forward strand.
AGTCGGGTGGCCTGATGCGCAAGGTCATCGCAAGAGGAACGGCCACTATCGAACACGAGGTGGGCAACGACGACGCATGGCGCGACCTGTATCGCGACATCACCATGAGGTACGTGCCCGAATCGTTCGGCGAGGCCTACCTGACCGACACCCACGACGAACCTCGAGGCCTGGTGTCGCTGCAACTGGCGGGCGCCCAGGTGTCGACCTGGCGAATGCCCGGCAAGGGCGAGGACAAGCTGGCCGTGTGGGCGCCCAAGTACTACCACCGCGCCTGACAGGCCGGCCGACGATCACCCGATCATGGCCGACTGTCCCCCATCCACCGGCAAGATCACGCCGGTGATGAAACGAGCCTCGTCAGAGGCCAGGAACAGCGCCGCGTTGGCCACATCCCACGCATCGCCCATGGTGCGGCCCAGCGGCACCTGGGCGTTGCGGCGCGCCACCAGCTGCTCGCGGTCGTGGCCGGCCGTCACGTAACCCTCGATGGCCATCGGTGTGTTCATGAGACCGGGCATGATGGCGTTTGCCCTGATGCCGTAGCGAGCGTTGCCGGTTGCCAGGGCATGGGTGTAGGCGTTCAGAGCGGCCTTCGAGGTCTTGTAGGCGACGATGTTCGCGGCGCACACGG
>JAGQSP010000264.1 GCA_020439485.1 Acidimicrobiales bacterium
CAACCGGTTGCCCCCGAGGCCACGGCACCGTCGAATGCACCGTCGCCAACCCAGGTCATCGAACAGTGGCCCGACCTCATCTCGGTGGCCTCGGGCCGGGCGCGGGCGCTGTTCTTGGGCGCCGACGTTTCAGCTGACCAGCCCGGACAGGTCGTCTGCTCGTTCCCCAACGAGATGACCCGCGACCGGTGCGTCGAGCACGTATCCACGATCGAGCAGTTGCTGTCGAACCACTTCGGTTGTGCGATTTCGGTAGAGCTTCGTATCGCTTCCGAGGGAGGTTCCGGGGTGTCTCAGCCTCCGGGCACCTCGGCGGCACCCAGCGAGGCCGAAGACGAGGTTCACGACCTCTCCGAGCTCACCGATGCGCCACCAGACGGACGCACCGGAGTCGAGCGTTTGGCCGATGCATTCCCCGGTGCCCGTATCGTCGATGTCGACGAGATGTGATCGGCCCCACAATTCCTCGACCCTCGGAGCAAACATGAGCGACGGATTCGATATGAACAGCCTGCTTCAGCAGGCCCAGAGCATGCAGGCCCAGCTGATGGCCGCTCAGCAACAAGCTGCGTCAACCGAGGTCCAAGGTGTTGCGGCCAACGGATTGGTGTCGGTCACCATGACCGCTGGTGGGCAGGTTCGCTCGGTCTCCATCTCGCCCCAGGTCGTCGACCCCTCCGATGTCTCGATGCTGGAAGACCTCGTCCACACCGCCATAGCCGACGCTCTGGCCAAGGGCGCCGAGGTCCAGAGCGAGGCCATGGGCCCGCTCGGCGACATCGGTGGTCTTGGCGGCTTGCTCGGCTGATCGGTTCGTTTCGAACATGTACGAGGGTCCGGTACAAGACCTCATCGATGAGCTGGGCAAGATGCCCGGAATCGGGCCCAAGTCAGCTCAGCGCATCGCGTTCCATCTTCTCAAGCTCCCTGCTCAAGACGCTCTTCGTTTGGCGAATGCCATCGCGACGGCCAAAGAGCTCGTTCGGTTCTGCTCGCGTTGTTTCAACGTCAGCGCTCACGAGGTGTGCAACATCTGCTCGGACCCACGTCGTGACGAGGGTGTTTTGTGCGTGGTCGAAGAACCTCGAGATGTGGTCGCCATCGAAAAGACCCGCGAGTTTCGAGGTCGCTATCACGTGCTCCAGGGGTGCCTGAACCCCATCGAGGGCATCGGCCCCGAACAGCTGAGGGTCTCCGAGTTGTTGGCCCGCCTGGAACCCGAGTCGGTGACCGAGGTGATTCTGGGCACCAATCCCAACATCGAGGGTGAGGCCACGGCCATGTATCTGGGCCGTCTGCTGCGACCGCTCGGCGTCACGGTGACGCGTATCGCCTCGGGTCTTCCCGTCGGCGGCGATCTCGAGTACGCCGACGAGCTGACCCTGGGACGTGCGCTCGAACATCGACGCGCCCTCGACTGAAACACGGGTAGCTTGGCCGTTGGCCCGATAGGAAGCCCCAAGGAGCGGCCATGTCCTCGCAGCCCAACCCACTGTCGATTCAGCAGAACACGCCGGAGGCCGTGGCCTACCGCAATGCGCTCGATGCGATCGGTGCCGTCGAGCCCAGGGTCGCCGATGCGATCCGTGGCGAAATCGCCGACCAGCGCTCGTACCTCAAGCTGATCGCGTCCGAGAACTACGCGTCCCCGGCCGTGTTGTTGACCATGGGAACGTGGTTCAGCGACAAATACGCCGAGGGCACCGTCGGTCATCGGTTCTATGCCGGTTGCCAGAACGTCGACACCGTCGAGCAGTTGGCAGCCGATCTGGCTTGTGAGGTATTCGGCGCTCCTTATGCCTACGTGCAGCCGCACTCGGGCATCGATGCCAACCTGGTCGCCTTCTGGGCGATGCTGGCCGCGCGGGTCGAAGCACCCTTCCTGACCGAACAGGGTGTCAAACACGTCAACGACCTGACCGAGGCCGACTGGGCCCAGCTGCGCCATTCGTTGGGTGATCAAAAGATGATCGGCATGTCGCTGGACGCAGGCGGCCACCTCACCCACGGCTTCAGGCCCAACATCTCGGGCAAGATGTTCAACCAGCGCAGCTATGGCGTAGATCCCCAGACCGAGTTGCTCGACTACGACGACGTCGCTGCGCTGGCCCGCGAGTTCAGACCCATGGTCATCGTCGCCGGCTACTCGGCCTACCCACGCAAGGTCGATTTCGCCAAGATGCGTGAGATCGCCGACGAGGTCGGCGCCTATCTGATGGTCGACATGGCCCATTTCGCAGGCTTGGTTGCCGGGGGCGTGTTCACCGGCGATTTCGACCCCATCGCCAATGCCCACATCGTCACCACGACCACGCACAAGTCGTTGCGCGGGCCGCGGGGCGGGATGGTTCTGGCCGGGCGCGATGGCACCGAACTCAACGAGTTCATCGACAAGGGATGCCCAATGGTTCTCGGCGGGCCGATGGGACACGTAATGGCGGCCAAGGCCGTTGCCTTTGCCGAGGCCAAGCAGCCTTCGTTCGCTCAGTACGCCCA
>JAGQSP010000028.1 GCA_020439485.1 Acidimicrobiales bacterium
GAGCCGGCCTCGGGTTCGGTCAGGCAGAACGAAGCGACATCGCCTGCGGCGAGGCGTGGCAGCCACGCCTGCTTTTGCTCCTCGGTGCCGTCCATGACCAGCCCTTGAGAGCCGATGCCGTTGTTGGTGCCGATGACCGAGCGAAAGGCCGGCGACGTCCAGCCCAGCTCCATGACCACCTTGCACTCTTCTTCGGTGTTGAGGCCCAGGCCGCCATATTCCTCGGGGATGGTCAGGCCGAACATCCCCAGCTCTTTCATCTCGTCGATGAGGTCCTCGGGTATGGCGTCTTCGCGGGCCACCTGCAGTTCGAGCGGAACGATCCGCTCGCGGACGAACCTGCGTGTCGTGGCGATGAGATCTTCGAGGATGTCTGGGTCGAGGGCCATGCCCGAGACGTTAGTCGTCGCGCCGAACCTTCTCGTCTGCTGTGGGTGTGGCCGAATTGCGCTCGAGATGTCTGTACACGGCGCTGCCGGTCATCCTGCCGCCGGCCGCGCTGCCGCCGGACAGCGGCCCGATGGCTTCGCGAAGCCGCTTCGCCACGGGCGATCTCGTGCTTACGTGGCCCTTGCTCGAGAACAGACCCCGAAGAAACCGGATGATGAACATGGTCGCCCCCTAGACGTCACGAGTTCGACTCTAGGGGAGGTACGACTCGATCTCGGGTCGGCACCGCGACCAGAACTCGCGATCGAACGAGCCACCAGAAGGGTCTTCGGTGTGCGGTAGGCCCAGCCGCACCACCACGGCGTTGGCCGACGCAACCAGGTACAGGCGTTGGTCGCCCATCCCGAACCCGGCGACGGTGTCGGCGGGTGCCTCTGGTGCGATCGGACGATCGATCTCGATGCGTCCGAACGAGTGCCTGGGATCGACGGGTCGCCCTGGCGGGTTGCCCGGCATTACAGCGCTGGAGCCGCCCAGCCTCCACCACAGGTAGCCATAGGAAGGGTTCATGGTCGTCGAAGGCGAGCACATCTCGTCCAAGAACGCGTCGGTGCAACCCAGATCGGCGCGATCCAGAACAGCACGCCCGAAACGCCACAGATCGCGGGCGCAGGTGTGAAGACCTGACTGAGGCCACCCGTCGGCATCTTCGCTGCCCGGCCGTGGCACAAACGATGAGTTGGTCATCTGCAGGGGGCCGAACAGCCGCTGGGAGAACAGTGTGTTCGAGTCGAGGCCGGTCGCCAGCTCGAGCAGTCGCCTGACCCGGTGGTAGGCGTTGTTGTTGTAGTACCAGTGGGTGCCAGGCGGGGCATCGAAGTCGAAGTACTCGTCGAGACCGGTCGACATGGTGATCAGGTGGCGAACGGTGATGGCTTGTTCCGCCTCGCCCTCCAGGCGTGTCCAGCCCGATCCGAGGTAATCGGCCGCAGGTGCGCCCAGGTCGACGATGCCCTCGGCGACCAGTTGTCCCAGAACCACAGCGGTCGCCGACTTCTGTATCGACGCGCAGTCTTGGGTGGATGTCGCGTCTGCGCCCTGCCAGTACTGCTCTACGACCAGTTCGTCGTCGACTTCGATAAGCAGTTGGCGGGTGTTGACCGAGCCACACCACTGCGTGGTCGCGTCGAAGGCTGTGGTCGACGAAGTCATCTGGCACCTCCCGCTTGGGAGGCACGACTGGCCACTTCGGCACGATCGGCCTCCAGCAGAGCCGAGTTGTCGCCGAACATCTGATAGGGCTGGCTCTTGTAGAACACGGTTCCGGTGGGCCCGTCATCGGGCAGTGTCGCCACGTAGCGGACGTGGGGGTAAACCTCATCGGGGTGCTGCATGCCCGGCATGTCCTTGCCCCAGATAGACGAGTTGGTCATGCCGGGGAACAGCATGTTCACCCGCACACCCGTGCCTTCGAGTTCGGCTGCCGCCGATCTGCTGGCGGCCCACATGGCCGCCTTGGCCGAGCCGTAGGCCGCGTTCGCGGGCGCGCCGGCTTCGGCGGCCCGGGATATCACGTTGATGATGTGGCCGTGCCCTTGCGCGCGCATTATCGGAATCGCCGCACGCATCCCGTAGATACACCCGAAGAGGTGTACTGCTACCAAGTGCTCGAACTCACCGTCGGCGTGGTCTTCGATGTTTCGTCGAAAGCCATAGCCGGCGTTGTTGATCAGCACGTCGATCTTTCCTGTGCGGGCCATCGCCAGGTCGACCACCGCCCGAACGTCGGCATCGACACTGACGTCGGCGCGGGTGGTGATGATTCCGTCGTCCAGCTAAGACAGGCCGTCTTCGTTGATGTCGCAGGCCACGACGGTGGCGCCGTCACGGTTGAATCCCACCGCCGTCGATCGGCCGATGCCGCTGGCCGCTCCGGTTACGACGACCGTCTTACCGTCCAGTTCCCCCATGCGTGGAGTCTGACACAGCGCCCCCGCTGGGCTAGAACCCGGGTATGAAGCTCAACGTCGAGCTCGATGGCTCGGGCCCACCCCTCTTGCTGATCAACGGTGCCAGATGCACGGTGCGGTCTTGGGACCACGTGGTGGACGACCTCGCCAGGCATTTCACCGTGGTGCGTCACGACATCCGGGGCACAGGACGCAGTCCGGCCGGACCGGCCGATCAGTACACGTTCGAGAACTATTGCCAAGACATCGGCGACATCTGCGCCGACCACGGCTTCGATCGCGTGTCGATGTGGGGGATGGCGTGGGGGGCTCGGGTCGCTCTCGTGACGGCAGCCCTGCAGCCCGAACTGGTAGGGCGCCTGGTGCTGAGCGACCTGGGCATAGACCCCGCAGACCCCGATGCCCAACGGGCCGGAGTGTTGGCCGCCAGGCAGATGCGGGCGGCCGCAGGCTTGATCGATATGCCCAAACCCGAAGGTTCGTTCGAACACGACGACCCCGACGAGATGCTCAGAGCCATGGCCGCCACCAGGTTGCACCACGACCTGATGCCCTTCGTCGAGCGAGT
>JAGQSP010000265.1 GCA_020439485.1 Acidimicrobiales bacterium
CTGCGCTGAGGCAGCCCTGGGTACGGCGGTGGTCCTAGGCCGAATGTGGCGCCGGCGTCGGGCGGGAACGAATCTGGCCGATCCCGAACCTGATCGCCGCAATGGTCGCCACACCCAGGACCGCCGTCGAAACCAGCAGGTCTCCTCGCTCGGACCATGCAAAGGCAAGCCTTGCCAACGGGTGGCCGGCGATGGCGGCGACGGCGGCAACGGCGGCGACCGCTACTGCGGCTACCCAGATCCGATGTCTCAGCTCTTGCCTGGGTACCGGCCACGCGACGACAACCGCATAGACGGCAAGGTTCGCCATGAACGCAATGTTCAACACCAGCGCCACAGACATGTGGAACAACACGGCGAAGGCCACAACTCGGCGGGTCCACCGAACCGAGAAGATCGCCGGGATCCATGCCAGCTCGAACAACACAGTGGCCCAGTCGACAACCTCGTCGACCACGCCGATGTGGTTGTCGACCGCTTGCCGGGCCAAGAAGCCGTCGCCGCCCCTGGCGAACACATGATTGAGTTGGTGACCAAAGGTGGCTGAGTAGGTCGGGTCGAGCCATCCGCCGCGCATCTTGGCGATGGCAGCGGTCGCCATCGCTGAGGCCAACAACACCATCAGCAGGGACACGGCCCAGCCGCTGGACGTGTCGGCGCTTTCGTCTTCGTCGGAGTTGCGACTGTCGAAGGAGATCGCATTTCCCCAGCCCGAGAAGGCCATCGCCAGCGGCACCGCCCACATGAACGTGTTGTGGTCGATCTTGCCGAACGAGTACTCGATGCCGGCAAGGGTTGCCAACGCGCCTGCAGCGACCAGCGACGCCGCCTTGGTCTTGAATCCGGCTACGACGGCTACCAGTGCCAGCGCTGCCACCGTGGTCACGGCGAGGATCGCCCAGGCGGGCGGGGTCGATTCCAGGATCAGCATGGGGCCGAACGGTGGTTCGAACCAGCTTCCTGGCAAGTCGGAAACCCAGCCGGGCACCGGGAACAACAAGGTCAGGGCGTAGATGCCGTAGATCATCCGGATGATGGCCAGGCGGTCGGGGGCAATCACCCAGGTGCGAAAGAAGAACCGATCGAGATCGCTCACGAACACACCTCGCAGATCACGACCAGTGTCGTTACGTTGCGCTCGATCACGTCCCCCGAGTCGGTGTCGGTGAGCGTTTCGTCGGTTATCACTTCGAGCCGCGACGGTGAGGCGCCGGTGGCCTCGGTCACGGCGTCGACCAGAACCGATTGTGTGTCGGCGGCGGTTCGGTAGTCGAGGGGTTGATTTCGCCTGAGAGGCGAGCCCGCGCCGACGGTGTCCCAGACGATCCGCGCCAGACCACCACTGGGAGCTTCGAGCTTCGGACGCATGCGGTTGGCGACTATCTGTTGGATGCTCACCTCGACATCGGGGAACACCTCATCGAAGCCGATCTCCGCCACCTGGTCGGCATCTCCGAACGAGGCGAGCAGCTTGTACTCGCGCGCCGTGGTTACGCCGTCTTCGACCGGTGCGTCGTCGAAGCCGGGGAGCCTGCCGGTTGGGAAAGGTTCGGCTCCGTGACGGGCAAGGCCGTAGCTGCCGAACGAGAACAGAACAATCGCTATTGCTGCAAGCCGAATAGCGATCGCGCCTCGTCGGGATCCACCCATGGTGCAGATGGTACAACGGCACGATCGCGGCGGAGCCGTATAGGCGCGAGAGTCCCGGCCCGCTGGGGGCTGCGCCGAGCGCGGCGCCGACAGCACCCGATCGGCTGGCTCAAGCGAAGGTGTCGAGCCAGCCCACAAGCGCTTCGCGCTGCTTGTCGCTGCCTCCGGTTCCGGGAACGTACTGGGTCGATCGGGGGCGTCGGTCGAGCCAGAAGGTTCCGGGCTGGTGGTCGCCGCCGGTGGCGGCCAACCAGATCATCGTGTCGGCGCCTTCTTCGGCGTTGCGCAGGAGTGGCCCGGTGACCTTCTTGAAGCCTGGCAGAGAGGCCGCGACGCCGGGGGTGTCGACCCAGCCCGGGTGCATCGAGTGCATCACCACATCAGGAGCCCACTTCGGACCAAGGTGTGCAACCAACTCGACCTGCGCCCGCTTGGCGCGCGCATAGGCGACCGAACCGTTGTAGTTGCGCTCGGACATCTCGAGGCGCTCGAGGTCGAACTTCTGGGTGTACATGCCGCCGCTGGACATCCACACGACCCGTGCGCCGTCGGTGAGTCTGGGACGGAGCCGCGTGGTCAGCAGGTAGGGCCCGATGAGGTGTGAGGCCAGTGTCTGCTCTATGCCAGCGGAGTTGGTCTCGTAACGGTCCGTGAGGGCCCCGGCGTTGTGGCACAGCATCGATATCGGCGGACCTTCGCCAAGAGCGGCGACGGCCGCCTCGACCGATTCGAAGTCTCCGGTGTCGACCGCCAACGAACTGGCGTGGCCGGCATGACCTGCATCGTTTAGGTCGGCGGCTGCCGCGGCGGCCCGCTCGGGTGAGCGCGAGGTCACCACCACCTCGGCGCCCAGCGCCATCAGGCCCGCGGCAGCGGCGCGTCCGATTCCGCTTGAAGAGCCGGTTACCACGGCGCGTTGGCCGCTCAGGTCGACGTGTACAGGTGCGTGGTCGAACAGCGCGCCCCTGGCCCGGCTGCCTATCTTCGTGAAGCTGCCGACCACGGTGGCTTCAAGGGCTGTGTCGGCGATCTGGCGTAGCGAGAGCATTTGTCTGTTCTATCCGCCACCGCGAGCTCTGAAACCCGGCGGCGATCGGATGCCAGCGTGTCTAACGGTGAAACACCGCACTCAACGCGTCGTCGAACGTGTGGGCCGATGGGGCCATGCCCGTATGGCTGCGCCAGGCGATGTGCTGGTCTGGGCGCACCAGCAGTGCAGACTCGGCCGGCAGGCAGCACAGGTGGCGCCACTCTTCGAGCGGCTCGGTGTCGATCCCGACCCGGCAATGAGCCATCGGGATACCCGCCGCCCGGGCGCTGCCTACATGTCGGATCCATCGGTCGTGGCTGTCGGTAGGGCCGAAGCTGATCAGGGTCGGTCCGTCGTACCCCACCAGGTCCAGGGTCGATCGACCGTCGACGAGCCACCAGTGAGGCAGCCGGCTGCCGACCACGGCCGTTGGGTCGAAGGGTGTGGGGTCGACGATGGGCTCGGGCGATGCGCCGTCGCGCAACAACGACCCTTCGCCGTAGGTGTAGCCAAGCTGCAGGCCAAGCATGTCGAAGTGGGTCGACTGGGCGTCGACAGCAGCGGCGATTTGCTCGGCCGAGGCAGGGTCGTCGAGCGCTCTGTGAAGGGTCTGCGTTGTCGGGTCGGTGGTCAGACCCAGAGCCTCGCCCAGCAGCACCATCTTCACGGCGTTCTCGGTGCTCTGCCTGCAGTTCTGGTGGGCGATCGGCAACCGCTCGGTCTGGAAGTCGTCCAGCAGGCTCGGCTCCGCCCAGCCCTCGGCGATGGCGGCCAGGCGCCACACCAGGTTGTGGGCGTCGGCCACACCGGTGTTGAGGCCCATACCTCCGGTAGGGGGGAACCTGTGGGCAGCGTCTCCGACCAGGAAGACGCGGTCTGCGGTCATCCGCTCGGCCACCTGTGCGCTCATGTTCCAGGGGCCAGAACCGATGATGTCGACGTCTGGTGCACCCTCGGCCATGGCCTGTCGGACCAACTCGCGGCAGCGATCGGCTGTGAAGTCTGCCGGAGCGTCCTTCGAAGGGTCATAGGCGCTCATGAACACCCACTCTGACCTGATGTCGTGGGCGACGAAGGTGCCGCGGGCGGCAGGGTCCAGAACGAAGTGCAGCACGCCCGGGTTGTCGGCCAGCAGGCCGCTGAGATCGGCGGTGAAGTGGATGGCCATGTAGCTCTGCAGCGAGGCTGGGCCAAGCATCTCGATGCCCAGGGCCTTGCGCACGCGGCTGGAGGCCCCGTCGGCAGCGATGAGCCGGTCGCTGCGAATGGTGCGCTCGTTGCCGTGCGCGTCGGCCACGGTCGAGGTGACACCGTCGTCGTCCTGGGTGAGTTCGAGCCAGGTGGTTCCGTAGCGAAGATCGACCAGAGCGTGGTCGTCGGCGGCAGCTGCCAGCAGCGGCTCGAGGTGGTGCTGAGAGATATTGCGCAACGGAGTGGGGGTGTGGCACAGGCTCTCGTCGCCCTGTCGTTCGAAGGCCAGCCGGCCGACGACCCGTTCGCCCAGGCGGGTGACGAAGTTGACGTGGCCGGCATCGGCGGGGTCTTGGGCCAGCGCTGTGACGGTCTCCATGTCGAGACCCATCTGGCGGAAGATCTCGAGGGTCCGGCCGTTTATGACATGGGCCGCGGGTTGGGTCTGGAACCCCTTGCGCCGCTCCACAACCACACTTCGCAGACCGCGCCGCGCCAACAGAAGAGCTGTGGCCAGGCCCACGGGTCCGGCGCCGACGATGAGATGGTCTGTCGCTTCAGATGAGCCCGTCATAACTGCCCCCGTCGAGTTGCAGGTTCTGGCCCGATATGTAGCCCGCCTGGGCGCTGCACAAGAACGCGCACGCGTCGCCGACCTCGGAAGGCAGGCCCAGCCGGCGGGCCGCGATGGTCGATCGCATGTGTTCGTAGGCCTGCTCGACGGTGATGCCGGCTCGCTCGGCGTGGCGCGACGCCATCTGCTGCTGGCGAGCGGTGTTGATTCGTTCGGGCAAGATGTTGTTGATCGTGACGTTGTGGCGGGCCACATCACGCGACAGCGATTTGGACACCGATGTCAGCCCGGCACGGGCTCCCGTCGACAAGCCCATGGCCGAGACCGGCGTCTTCACCATGGCCGACGTGATGTTGACGATGCGCCCGAACCCTCGTTGGCACATGCCGTCGAGCACGGATCGGATCATCGCAAGGGGAGCGAGCATGTT
>JAGQSP010000266.1 GCA_020439485.1 Acidimicrobiales bacterium
GCTCGGACGGCCGAAGCCGAATAGCAGCGCCACGGCGCGCTCGCGACCGTTTCCTGAGATGCTCACCGAAGTTCTCCTAGCGCGACCCACCTCCCATGTGCTGAACTGCCGCCCGGCTCACCTCCGTCGGGGGGAGCTGGGGAAGAGCCCGGCCTGAAGGGGCAAGGCACGTGGCGCAGACTGCAACTCCAACCATCGTCGGTGGTTCGACCGGGCTGGCCGTCATCACTGATGACCCGCTGTACACGTTCACACCTGAGAAGCTCGACCCAGAGCTCGTTTCGGAACACACGACTCCCGAGACGGACATCGGTCGGGTCGCCGAGCGGTTCGTCTACGAGATTTACCGGGTTTCGGGGTTCTGCAAGGAGTCCGAACGTGGTGTCGTGGAAGAGACCGAGCCATGGCGGCCCGGCTCCGCTCTTCACATCGTACGGGCAGACGATCAAGTCCTCGGGACGGTTCGCACCCTGCTCGGAACCTACCAGCAACTGCCGATCGGCCAGTTCGAGCCGATCGTGACTCCACCGACCGGACGCCTGTGCGAGGTGGCATCCCTGGCCGTGAAGCCCGATCGACGAGGGATGGGCGTCGCCAATGAGCTGCACCGAATGACTTTCGAGTTCGGCGTGCGCCAACAGGTAGAAGGCTTCTGCTTCCTGGTCGACTCGTGGATGGTGACGTTCTTCGAGGACTACTACGCCTTCCCGGTCACCCGTATGGCACCGATCCAGGACTACATGGGGGGCCAGATCGAACCGATCTACGTGCCAATGGATCAGCTGCTCATCGACTTCCCCAGCCGCCGCCCATTCGCATATGAGGTCGCCATCTCCGGGTTCACCCCTCAGGAGATCGTGGACTTCGACCTGCCGATCATCTTGCGGTGATCGACGTGTCCGGGAACGACGTGATCAGGACACCCGTCGCTACGATCAACGAGCAGGGGGGCCCATTCATCGGGAGCACGGCGTTGTCGGATCAGAAGATCGGTTGGGTCCAGGACCTCCGTTCCCTCGGCCTGTTCGGCCGCGCCTGGGCAGTGGGCGTCGTTCTGTTCTCGGTCGCCAGGGCATTACTGACCTGGCCGACGCTCAGCACCTACGGCGTCGACCCGTGGGTCTTCCTGGCAATCGACGTGATCACGGCGCCGCCTTACGGCGTGGGTCAGGCGCTGACAGTGAAGATCCTCCGTGATCCCTCACGGCACACTCGTGACGCCACCGGATGGGCAGCCCTCGTGGTGGTGATGTTCCTCGCGCCCTACATCTACATCCTGATGGCGTCCGGAGAACGAATGCCGCTCGCCGCATACGTTCTCGTCGCCCTGTGGGCGCTGCTGTTCGGCACTCTCGCGATCGTCCGGATGCGCAAGCAGGTGCTTGCAGGCGACGACTTGGCCTGACGGCGTCTGGCCCTCCTAGCCGGGTTCTCACCCGGTGATGAGGTCGCAATGGCTCAGTTCCGGTAGCAACGCGCCGATGGTTCCGTGGAGGCAACCCCAGGGACCGGAATGGCGGAGCATCATCACCACGCACACATCGGCGCATCGGAGTCACTCCTCGCCACACGGCATCATGCGATCCGCGACTACGTCATCGGTGCTGTCGCCTGGTACGCGATCTTCGCCGCGCTGCCCAATGACCTGAAGGGCCCGTGGTTCGTCGTCGGCGGATTCACCACCGCGATCGTGTCGATCACGAGAGCACTGAGGATCCCGCCCCCGGTGCGGCGTCCAGCCATCTTGATGGTCGCAGCTGGATTCTGCAGTCTGACCGGTGGCGTCGTCAGGGGCGTCGAGTCGATGCTCACCGGCAACCCCTACCCGTTCCCCAGCACCGCCGACGTCTTCGTCGTGACCTCCTACCTTCTGTTGCTCGCGGCGATGATCCTGGTGGTGGCCGAGCGGCTTCCTCGATTCTCAATCGATCCGCTCCTCGACGCCGTCGTCGCGGCGATCGCTGTCGGTGTCGTCCAGTGGTCGGTCATCCTCATCCCCCACCTTCGGGACGCGTCGGCGACGACCGGCGCACTGATCATCAACCTCCTCTACTCGGCGATGTCACTCGTACTCATCGGCATCGCCGTTTTCGCACTCGTAGCCGGCGGACACCGCTCGACGGCCAACCGCCTGCTCGCGACGGCCTTCGTGATGGTCGTCCTCGTCGACTGGATCGCGACCCTCGTCACCGGCGGGGTGATCGACGAGAGCGTTCGCCTCTGGGCCGCGCCGGTGCCCCTCATTCTCGGGACACTCGGTCTGATGCAACCGTCGGTGGTACTCGTCGCCAGTCGCCCCACGGACCCATCGGCACTGCGCATCCTCACCCGAAAGCGGATCGCCGTCCTCGCTCTAGCTCTGCTCACGTGCCCGACTCTGCTCCTCGTGTTCGCCGCCCTGGGCCAGTCCAACCGCATGATCCTGCCCGCTGTCGCCTCCATAGCCCTCGCCCCTCTGGTGATGGTCCGGCTGGGACGTCTCGTAGGTCAGAACGAGATGCTGGCTGCGCTCGAGGCGACCCTGCGTTCGGTCGGTGAGCGCCTGGTCGCCGCGGAGACCGAGGAGGACGTCGTCCGGATCATCACCGTCGGACTCGAGCAGGTGCTCGGCGCGCGACTACTCGACGGCGGGCTGATCCTCGACCCAACGGATCGGCGACGCAGGCCCGATACCGGGTCGCTCACCCCAGCGATCCGTGCACTCGATCCGGGATCATTCATCAACCCGCGAAGCCTGCGCACCGGTGAGGTCCGACTCGTAGATACGAACGAGCCGGGCCAGTGGTATCTGGCGAATGTCGTACTTCAACGCGAACTGCGCGCCCTCCTCGTCGCCGTCTCCCGCAGCGAGATCTCCGACGACGAACACAACGCCCTGCAGTCGCTGAGCCGTGAGGCGTCGATCGCGTTGCGAGCGGTGGAGCAGACCGAGATCAACGTCCGGCAGCGGTCCGAGGAGCGATTCGGGTCCCTCGTCGACAACAGCTCCGACATCGTCACAATCGTGGACGACCACGGACACCTCACCTACGTGTCGCCGGTCGCCGTGCGCCTCCTCGGCTACCCGTCGGACTTCCGGGGCATCGACCACGTTCTCGACCTGGTCCATCCCGATGATCGCGACGCCGCGGCACGGATGCTCGACGACGTGCGCTTCGGCAAGCGGGTGCCCATCGAGGTCCGGTTGCGTCACGTCGCCGGCACCTACCACTGGTTCGAGGTGC
>JAGQSP010000267.1 GCA_020439485.1 Acidimicrobiales bacterium
CGGCGCCAAGAACTCGGTGCTGAAGCTGATGGCCGCCACATTGCTGGCGGCCGGTGACTACGAGCTGACAAACGTACCCGACATCGTCGATGTCAGGCTGATGGCCGACCTGCTCGAAGCCATGAACGTCGAGGTCGACCTGGCCCCGCCCAGGTGTCGGATCTCGGTGCCGGCGCTCGTGCGCCCAGAGGCTCCATACGAACTGGTGGAGCGGATGCGGGCTTCGATAGTGGTTCTAGGGCCGCTGCTCGCCCGCTATGGCCGGGCGCGTGTGGCGCTTCCGGGCGGTGACGACTTCGGCCCCCGGCCCATCGACATGCACCTCGACGCGCTCAGGCAGCTGGGCGCCCACTTCGACACGGCTCACGGCAACATCGAGGGCCGTGCCGATCGGTTGCTCGGAACCGAAGTGCTGCTCGAGTATCCGAGTGTGGGCGCCACCGAGAACATCTTGATGGCATCGGTGCTGGCGAAGGGCGAGACCGTCATCGAGAACGCTGCCCGTGAGCCAGAGATCTCAGACCTGGCGAACTTCCTGGTCGCTATGGGCGCCAGCATCGAAGGGGCCGGAACGTCGACCATCACGGTCGAAGGTGTCGACGAGCTGCACTCGACCGACCATCGGGTCGTGGCCGACCGGATCGAGGCAGCGACCTTTCTGTCCGCTCTTGGCGTTGCCGGGGGCGAGCTGACGCTGTCGGGGGCCAGGCCCGAACACATGGACATGTTGCTGCGCAAGCTGAGCGATATGGGTATGCAGATCTGCGCTACCGAAGGCGGCCTGTGGGCTGCGGTGCACGGACGCCTCGACTCGGTCGACATCGCAACATTGCCTTACCCGGGCGTCGCCACCGACTACAAGCCGTTCATCGTCGCGATGCTCACGGTTGCCAGCGGCGTCGGAATCGTCACCGAGAACATCTTCGGTGGGCGTTTCCGCTATGTGGACGAGCTTCGCCGAATGGGAGCAGACATACGCACCGAGGGTCACCACGCCGTCGTGAGGGGATGCGAACGACTGTCGGGTGCACCGGTGAAGGCCCACGACATACGGGCCGGGGCCGCCCTGGTGGTCGCCGGGCTGGGAGCAACAGGCTCGACCGAGATTTCGGGTGTCGACCACATCGATCGTGGGTATACAGACCTGGTAGGCGATCTGGCGGCCGTGGGTGCAAACATCCGGCGTTGCTCTTGAGGCCGCAGGGAATTTGGATCCGACGCGCAGCGTTGTACATGCTCAGTGCCGCAGAGATGAGGGTCACCAATGTCGCAAACCGATGACATGAGAGCTCAGGTCGAGAAAGTCATGACCGTCATCCGGCCCGCAATGCAGGCCGACGGTGGCGATATCGAGCTTGTCGATGTCGATACCGACAGCGGTGTGGTCACCGTCGAGTTGCTGGGTGCATGTGGTGATTGCCCGATGTCCGAGCAAGATCTCAAGCTGGGTGTCGAACGGGTTCTGATGCAGCGCGTTCCGGGCGTCACATCGGTGGTCAACAAATCGGTTCTACCCGCAGCAGCCGAGCAGACCTTCGAGCTTCGGGGCCTGAGCATCTAGTCTCGTTCCAGCCGAGCTGGGAGAAGCGAGATGTCAGAGCAGTTCGTAAAGGTCGACAGACGCGACGACGGCGTGGCCGTTGTCACCCTCGAGCGCCCCAAGGTCAACGCGCTGAACGCCCAATTGTTGGGCCAGTTGCTCGAGGCCGCCAATGACCTCACCGACAATCCTCCCGGTGCAGTCGTGGTCACCGGTGGTCCACGGGTATTCGCCGCGGGAGCCGACATCTCCGAATTTGGCGGACCCGAACGGGCTCGTGAGGTCGGAGGTGCGTTCAGAGCTGCGCTCGACGCCGTGGCGGCCATTCCTCGAATGACGATCGCCGCGGTCAACGGTGTCGCCCTGGGTGGTGGGTGTGAGTTGGCACTGGCGTGCGACATGCGCTTTGCCGCCACCGATGCCCGATTCGGCCAGCCCGAGATACTCCTGGGCATCATCCCGGGTGGGGGTGGCACCCAGCGCCTCACCAGGCTCGTCGGTGCGTCGCGTGCAAAGGACATCATCCTCAGCGGTCGCATGGTCGACGCCGAAGAAGCGTTGCGTATCGGCCTGGCGGATCGGGTGGTCGAGCCCGGAGAGGTGTTCGGCCAGGCGGTTGCCTATGCCGCGGAGCTCGCCAAGGGAGCTGTGTTGGGTCAGGCGCTGGCCAAGAGAGCCATCGACGACGGCCTCGATCAGACCCTGGCAGCCGGCCTCGACATCGAGTTGGCGCTGTTCGAGGAGGTCTTCACCACCGAAGACAGCCAGATCGGGGTCAAGTCGTTCCTCGAGAACGGTCCGGGCAAGGCGGCCTTCACCGGGCGTTGACCTGGGCTCGGTGGCCGGGTCAGACGTCGTCTGTTCGGCTGTGGGTGGGCCGGTTCTGAAGCGAGCGTGCCAGCCGGAACACGGCATCGGCCTCGTCGCGGCGCAGGTTGGTGTCGAGCATCCGTAGCTCGGCGGCGTTGGTGGCGTGCGCCGACACCAGATCGTCGCCCACCGCCGATCGGTACTCGGCCGCGATTCGCTCGCGTATCGCCTGGATGGCGGCTCGGTAAGCGAGCCCACCGTCGACGGTGTCGGTCTTCATCAGTACCCAGGTCATTGCCCGGTCGAGGCCGCGTTGGCCAACGCCCGCATTGGCCCAGTTGATGACCCTGGGGCCGTCTGGCCCCAACAAGACGTTGCCCGGGTGCAGGTCGAGGTGCACCAGCCCCTCGCCATGGAAGGCCAGGCGATCCGGCGGCACCGGCACGGAATCGAGTCGGTTGTGAAGATCGACGAGGGTTCTGGCATGACGCTTGTAGCGCCAAGGGTGAGCGGTCAAGTCGTCGAGCATGCTTGGACCGTCGACGCGTTCCATGACGATGGCTGCGTCATCGGGATGGGCGAAGACCTGCGGAACCGGGTACCCGTTTTGATGCAGCCACATCATCAGGTCGCGCTCGGCGGCCAAAGAAGCCCGATTGCGGTTGCGGCGAATGACCCTGTTGCGGCCGTATTCGTGGACGTCGCCATGTCTGCCAGTACCCACCAGAGACCCTTCGACAGCGTCGGGTTCGTAGATGTCGGGTCGGGTCTGTTCGTTGATGCGGTCGCGAAGCCGCTGGAGGTCTGACTTCATGGCCCGCATCCGCAGTGTTCTCGTGATGAGGTCTGCGGCCCTGCCGCCGAGCCACCAGGGGAGGGCAAACTCTTCCTCCCACGAGAGGTTTGTGCGATTGCCGCGCTGGGTCAACGCGATGATGCCGGTGCCCGAGATGGAACCCTCGCGGCGAATGCCGATGGCTTGACCCTCGTCCCATCGTTCGATGGTCATGCGCCCTGGCAGGCGCAGCGGCCCGATGCCAACGACAACGTCGAACACGGTTCCAGGGCCGGCGTGCTCGTCGGTTATGAACGAAAGTGACTCGACCGACTCGATCCAGTCGCGGTGGCCTTCGACATCGCTCAGCTGTGCCCACACCTCTTCGCTGGTGGCGTCGATTTCGACCGAAGCATGGGCTCTCACCGCCAAACCTCCTGTGCCAAACCTAGTGGCTGCGTCGGTAGACGCTGACTTGTGTAGTCGAGTCTTCGTCGAATGGATGCCCGGCCCAGTCGCCATAGCGGTGAACCAGCTCGAGCCCGGCGGCTTCGGCCATGTCGTCCATTTCATTGGGCGAGGTCGGCAGGATCGCCCACGGCCGCAGCCGCACCGAGCCATCGGCGCCGATGTGCACGTGGTTTCCGCGGGTGATTCTGGTGACTGCATCGGTGATGGTCGCCGTCAGCACCAGCCCGCCGTCTTCGAGGTGGCCCGCTTCGAGGCCCCTGCGCGACGGTGCGGCGCCTGGCACCACCGCCTCGACGAACAGCAAGCCTCCGGGAACCAGATGGCTGCCGACACAGGCCAGGCACGACCGTTGGGCGTCGAGGGAAACCAGGTTGAACAGCGTGTTGAAGGCGATCAACGCCGCGTCGAAGCTGCGGCCCAGCGAGAAGTCGGCCATGTCGGCTTCGACCGCGGTGATCAGGCCTGCGGGGTCGTTGCGGCTCAGGCGCTGGAGCATCGATGCGGACGCGTCGATGCCGACGACCTCACATCCAACACGGGCAAGCGCCAGGGCGATACGACCCGTGCCCACACCCAACTCGAGGACGCGCGGGCCGCGAGCCATAGCAGTAACCGTCCGCACCGTCGCATCGACGTCTGAGACGTGGGCGTACCAGTCGTCGTAGACGTCGGCGAACGACTCGCCGTATTGGTCAGCGCGGTACTCGACCATGCGACAAGCGTCTCACGTATACAGTCGGGCTGGTGGCCGGTCTGGTGGAATCTCTGCGCCCCAGAGGCGCGTTGGAGATAGTCGACGACGCCGCCGTGCTGCTGCGACGGCACTTCAACGAGCTGTCGATCCTGGCTGCCCTGGCCGTGTTGCCAGGCGTGTTGGTGTGGCTCAGCAACGGATTGCGCAGCAGAGTCGAGGATGCAGGATCGTTCGATCCCCGAGTGGTGTTCTTCTCCGATGACCAGACGATCGACAACGGACTGGTCGTTCTGCAGCTGTTCCTGGACTCCTATGGCCTGGCCCTGTTGGCCTACGGCACCACTCAACTCGTCGTGGCCGAACTGCTGGGCGCCTCGATCACCCGTGGGGCCCTGCTGGTGGGCACTCTGAAGGCCGCGCCCCGCATCTTGGTGGTGTGGCTGATCGTGCACTTCCTCGAGTTGTTGGGCCTTGTCGCAGCGGGCATCGGGGCGATAATCGCCATGGTGGTGTTCGTGGTGGCGATACCGGTTCTGGCCGCTGAGCCAGTTGCGGTATTTGGGGTGCCCCGACGTTGCCTCGAGCTGACCAAGGGCCAGCGCGGCAGGGTTTTTGGCGTGGCGCTGGTGTCGGCCGTGTTGAGCGTCTTGATCGGTCTGGCGCTTTCGTTCACACCGACCGAGCTCACCGGCATCTTCCTGGACGGCCGTCCTCTGGTAATCGCCTCGGTTGTGTTCCAGAGCCTGGCCGGCATGGTCGCCGCCTCAATCACCGCCGGCGCGGCGGCACACGCGTACATCGACCTCAGGGTTCGCAGCGAAGGGCTCGACATCGACGTCAAGCTGAGGTCGATGGCGTGAGAGCCGACGACGCAGACGATCTTCGCAACCGCGCGGAGGAGATCTTGTCGCGGCCCCAGTTCCGCGAGCCAGAGCCGTCGCTGCTCGATCGGTTCTTCGGCTGGCTTGGCGAGCAGCTCGACCGCATCCTCAGCCCGGTCTTTGACGCTCTGGGCCTGGGCGGGGTGGGTGGTGGCATGGCCTGGCTGCTCCTGGTCGTCATCGCCGCAGTCGTCTTGTACGTGCTGGCAAAGGCAGTGGTGAACTGGCGGGCCGGTTCGGTCGATGACGCGTCGGCCGGGTTCACCGTCGAGGCCAGCCGGGGGTGGTCGGCCGCGCGGTGGCGTCAGGCAGCAGCCGAACACGAGAGCGCCGGGCGATGGGACCAAGCCGTTCGGTGTCACTACCGAGCGACCATGGCCGATCTGGCTGCAGCCAGGAAGATCACAGATGTGCCCGGTGCGACATCTGGTGTGTGGCAACAGGAGGCTTCCACCAACAGGGTCGATCCCGAGGCTCTGCACGACCTCACCGACGTGTTCGACGGTGTTTGGTACGGATCCGCGCAGGCGCAGGCCTCCGATGTCGAGCGGGCGCGCAGCTATGGCGGTGCCGTCGTGGCGTCGGCCGAGGACCGCCCGTGAATCGTTCCGTGTTCGTGATCGTCGCCGCGGTGTTGGTGCTGATCGTCGCCGCGGCGACCTTCTTCGGAGACGCGGACGAGCGCCGCGGCGGCCCCCCTCTGGATCCGCAGAGCACCATCGACGATGGTTCGGCCGCTGCGTGGATACTGGTCGAGCAGACGGGACGCAGCATCGAAATCGGTGAATTCGACCCTGGGTCGGCCACCAACGTGTTGGTCGACCCGGTCGCATTGGACCAACCGGGTATCGACCGGGTACAGACCTATGTCGAGTCGGGCGGGCAGGTGGTGTTGCTCGACCCCGACGAGCGTCTGGTCGAGCTTGCCGGCGCCGGAACGCTCGACGACGATCTGGCGTGCGATGTCGAGGGCTTCACCGATGTCGACTCGCTCACCACTGGGGTTGCTCGCGCAATCGCATCGCCTGCCGGTGCCCAGAGTTGCTTCGAGGTCGCTGATGGGTGGCTGGTCGTGTCGGCGCCGATGGGCACCGGACGTCTTGTGGCCGTGGGGTCGTCCCGCCCGTTCATGAACCAGTGGCTCGCCGCCGACGACAACGCTGCTTTCGTGGTCGGTGTCGTGGGCCTCACCGAAGGGCCCATCACAGTTGTGGCCACAGAGAGGTTCGCGGCGATAGGGGCCGGCGATCTGACCTTGATGGAGCTGATATCGCCGGTTGCCTGGAGCGTCGTTGCGATGGTCTTGGTGGTGCTGGCCTTCTATGCGCTCACCCGCTCGCGTCGACTGGGTAACCCGGTCGACGAGACAGACCTGGTCGAGATCGACGCAACCGAGCTGACCAAGGCCACGGCACGCTTGTACGAGCGCAGCAAAGCTCGAAGCGTGGGCACCACCCGCATGTACTCGTTGCTAGATGACGACCTCGGTCGGCGTTGGCGGATAGACCCCAGAGAAGCCGGAGCCGAAGCCGTCGCGACCAAGGTCAGGGCCTTGCCAGGCGAGCGGCCGCTTCTGAAAGAGGCGCTGGACCCGCGCGCACCCGAAGACGATGCGGGCTATGTGAGGCGCATCGGCGCCTTGGTGCAGGCTCGCAGGATCGTGACCGGATCCAAGCGCAAAGAAATTCAAGAGGAACGGAGTCCCACATGACCTTCGCCGACGGCGACAACGAACTCGGCGCCACCGCAGGTGGGTCGGCTCAAGGTGGTTCTTCGGCTCGCGACGCCATCGCCGCGGTCAGAGACGAGATTTCGAAGGTGATCGTCGGTCAGCAGGGCGTGGTCACAGGCATACTCACGGCAATCCTGGTCGACGGCCACGTACTGCTCGAGGGTGTGCCTGGTGTCGCCAAGACCCTCATGGTCTCCACTCTGGCGCGGGCGCTCGATCTCGAGACCCGCAGGGTTCAGTTCACGCCCGACCTGATGCCAAGCGATCTAACGGGTCAGTTGGTTCTGGACCCGGGTCGTGCCGAGTTCGTGTTCAGACACGGGCCGGTGTTCACCAACCTGCTTCTGGCAGACGAACTCAATCGCACCCCGCCCAAGACTCAGGCGGCGCTGCTGGAATCGATGCAGGAACGACAGGTGTCGGTGGGCGGAGCGACGCGTCCGCTGCCGAATCCCTTCGTGGTCATCGCAACCCAGAACCCCATCGAGTACGAGGGCACCTACCCGCTGCCCGAGGCCCAACTCGACCGCTTCTTGTTCCTGCTGCTGGTCGAATACCCCAGCGCCGAAGACGAGGTCGACATCATGCGTCGTCACCACAACGGTCTCGACCCGCGCGACCCGTCGGCGGCCGGTGTGACTCGCGTGGCGGGTCCTGCCGACCTGGCGGCGGCACGACAAGAGATCGACCGTATAGGCGTGGACGACAAGGTTCTGGAGTACATCGTGGCGTTGTCGCGGGCCACCCGCAGTGACGGCGCCGTCGAGCTGGGCGTTTCGCCTCGCGGTGCCACCATGTTGTTGCACGCGGCCAAGGCCTGGTCGTGGATGAGCGGCCGCTCGTTCGTGACCCCAGACGAGGTGCAGGCGATGGCCAGGCCGGCGCTTCGTCACCGCATCAGGCTGCGCGCCGATGTGGTTCTGGACGGCACCCGCCCCGACGAGGTCATTGCCGACATCCTCGCGACGGTGCCGGTTCCCCGATGATCGCATTGGGGCCCCGCGCCTGGATGGCTGCCGCGGCCTCTACCCCTGTGGCGCTTCTGGTTGCGTGGGCTTCGGGAAGCTGGGTGCTCGGCACCGCCTCGGCCGTCGTGGCCACGCTGGCGACGGTGGTTTTCGATGCATCGCTCTGTGCAGCGCCACAAACGATCGAGATCGAACGGGGCCTACCCCACTCGATAGTGGTTGGTTCCACCGGCGAGGTGGGCTGGGCGATACGTAACCGGGGTGTCAGAAAGGCCCAGCTTGCTGTCAGCGATTCGTTGTATCCGTCGCTGGGTGCCGAACGTCGTTTCGCGGTAGAGGTCGACGCCGGTGGGCAGGCGCTGGTGACGACCCAGATGAAGCCGACCAGGCGGGGCCGCTTCGAGCTCGAACAGCTGGTCGTGCGAAGCGTCGGACCACTGGGCGTGGGTGCCAGGCAACAGACCCGACAGATGCCCGAGCTGATTCGTGTGGTGCCCGCGTTTCACAGCAAACGCGAGGTCGAGCTCAGGATGCAACGCGCCCGTCTGCTCGACATCGGGTCGCGATCGGTCAGGGCGTTCGGCGGCGGAACCGAGTTCGATCAGCTCCGCGACTACACACCCGACGACCAGTTCCGCAACATCGACTGGGCCGCGACCGCTCGGAGCGGCCGAACGATCGTCAGGCAGTACCGCGCCGAGCAGCACGAGACCGTGCTGCTGGTTCTCGACAACGGGCGCCTGATGGCAGCGCGTGCAGGTGGTGTCACGCGTCTGGAACACGCCATGGACGCCGTGATGGCGCTGGCGTCCGTCACCAGTCGCATCGGTGACCTTTCGGGGCTGGTGACATTCGACTCGGAAGTTCGCGACGTGGTGGCACCGGCCCGGGGCACCCGTCACCTCAATCGTCTGACAGAGCACATGTTCGACCTCCAGCCCGTGCTGGGCGAGTCGGACTATGCGGCGCTGGCGGCCCAGGTGCTGGCTCGGTTTCGGCGTCGCACGACGGTGGTCTTGCTGACCGACCT
The DNA here is from genome assembly GCA_020439485.1 of Acidimicrobiales bacterium. Lineage (GTDB taxonomy): Bacteria > Actinomycetota > Acidimicrobiia > Acidimicrobiales > Poriferisodalaceae > JAAETH01. The sequence continues at coordinate 8,902 of JAGQSP010000267.1, forward strand.
GGCCCCGGCCGTGGTCGACTCTTCGCTGGCAGGCGCGGTGAAGGCGTTGGCCCTGCGCCACGACGTGGTGGTGGGCGCGGTGGTGGCATCGGAGGTCATGCGCTGGGTCGACACGGTTCCTTCCGAGGTCGGCGAGGCACACCTGGTGGCGGCCGCCGCGGCCGCGATGCAAGAGCGCAAGCGTGCTGAGACAGCGCTGCGTGCGGCCGGAGCCCGAGTTCTCGACGCCGAGGCCGGCAGGCTGGGGCCTGAACTGGTCGATCTGTACCTCACCCGAAAGGCGCTTGGCCGGCCGTGATGGTGGAGCGATTCAAACCGTGGGTGAGGCAAGCACGTCGTTGAACCGGCCGGTGGCACCGCGTGCTGCGCCCGCCCTGCCGGCCGGGATCGTCCACAGCCAGAACGCGACGAATGCCAGGACACCTATCAGCACGCGAACCAGGGTCGACAACGGCGACGGAGTGACGAAACCCTCGATCAGCGCCGCTAGGCCGAACACGGGTATCAAACCCAGCACCACCACGGCCGTACGTTGGCCCTCGGTGGCGAGGGCCTGCGACCTCGACCGGTCACCGGGGGCGATGATGCTCCAGCCCAGGCCCAGCCCGGCACCGCCCGCAACGACGATGGCGGTCAGCTCCAGGAGTCCGTGGGGCAAGATGAGACCCCAGAACAGGGTGCCGCTGCCCGAGGCGTGCATCAAACCGGCGGCCAGCCCCAGGTTGGCCCCGTTGTACGCCAGAATCCACAGGGTGCCGATGCCCAGCGTCAAGCCCAAGGCGAATGCGAAGAACGCCACCTGGACGTTGTTGAAGAAGACTTCGGTCGAGAACTGGCCCGCGGGGTCCGACGAGTAATAGTCCTCGAACTCTTCTTCGACGTAGGCCTCTCGAACATATGCCGGGGCCGAAGCCTGCAGGGCGGCGTCGCTGTTGGCCAGCCACAGCCCAAACGCCAGTGCAGGGCCAAACGTGATGAACAGAGCCAGCAATATCCGGTGTCGGTGAGCCCATATCGCCGATGGGAAGGTCACGGCGAAGAACTGTCTGAAGCCGCGAATCGCCGACGACCTCGAGCCGTAGATGGCGCCGTTTGCCATGCCCACCAGTTCGGTGAGCGACCCGATCAGCAGGGGGTCGGGCAGGTGTGTTCGCAGCTCGGACAGGTCTGCCGACGTCAGGTGGTACAGCTGCACCAGTTCGTCGATCTCGTTGGGCTGCAGCCGCGAGTTGCGCGAGGCAGCCCGCGACGCCAGAACCTCGAGGCGGTCCCAGCGCGGCTTTCTCAGTTCGACGAACTTCCCGATGTCCACCGCCACCAACGTTACGGCACTGCTGTTGATCAGCGGGCCCCTTCGGCACACCCGACTGAAGCTTCTGTAGCTTGGTGTCCATGCCGAGCCCCGCACGCGGAGCCACGACAGCCAGTGGGCGAACCGATACAGCCACCATTGCCAGCCCGTTCGTCGGCTCGACTGCGGGATCGATGTGCGTCGTCACCCCCGAGGGTGTTCTGCTCGAATTTCGTCCCTCGGGCATAGCGACGCGGGCCATGGGCCGCCTGATCGACCTGTTGATCATGGGCGTCGGGTTCTGGCTGACTTCGTTGGTGCTCGTGCTGATTGCGGGTTCGGTCGAAAACTGGGTGGTAATCGCGACATTCGTGGCGCTGTCGTTTCTGATGCTGTTCGGGTATCCGGTTGCACTCGAGGTTTTTGGAGGTGGGCGCACCCTGGGGCACCGGGCCACCGGCACCAGGGTGATCCGTATCGACGGCGGGCCGGTGCGGTTTCGCAACTCGGCTATCCGCTCGATCATGTTCCTGATCGACGGACCCGTCACCTTGGGTTTCGGTGGCGTGGTGTCGATCATCGCTTCGTCGCGCGGTCAACGGTTGGGCGATCAGGCGGCAGGAACAATGGTCGTGAAGCTCGCCAACAAGGAGGCGGCCGACTTCAGCACCGCCCAGGTTCCTGCCGGCTGTGAGAAGCTCGCCGAGCGCCTCGACATCGGCCGCGTATCGCGCTCGGATGTTCTGCTTGCCGTCGAGCTGTTGCGCCGCGGGTCGAAGATGAGGTTCGGCGCCCAGACCGACTTGGGCGAACGGGTCGCCGCCCACCTAGACCACAAGTTGGGTTCGGTCCGAACCCCCGGATTGCCCGTCGATCAGTTCCTGACAACTGTTGTCGCCGTTTGGGCGCGCTCGGGTGGACGCCGTCTGGACACCTACCGACTCGACGGTGGCGCCGGGGTAGGCGAGGCGCAGCCCGACCACCGGCGCCGCCATGCCGCAAGAGCTGCCCCCCTTGTGGCCGGCGGCTTCACGGCACCGGGCTGATGAGCCCCGAACGACTCGCCCGTCTAGACCAATAACCTGGCCTTGTGACCGAGCCGCTCACCGCCTACCTCGACTGTGCGGCGTCCACTCCTCTGCGCAGCGAGGCCTGGGACGCCATGGCGCCGATCCTTCGCGACGGCTTCGGCAACCCGTCGGGTCAACACGCAGTCGCGCGCTCTGCACGCAAGGCGTTGGAAGAGGCGCGCGACCAGGTCGCGTCGGTGGTTGGGGCCAGCCCTCACGATGTGGTGTTCACCAGCGGCGGAACCGAATCTGACAACCTGGCCATCAAGGGCTTGACCGACGCCGAAAGGCCCGTGGCGGTGTGCGGGGCGACCGAACACCACGCCATCCTCGATCCGGTCGTCGCAGGTCACGGCCGCGTGGCCGGCGTCGACGGACAGGGTCGGGTCGACCTCGATCGGCTCGCGTCGGCTCTGGGGCACGATGTGGGCGTGGTGTCGGTGATGGCGGTCAACAACGAGACGGGGGTGGTCGCCGACCTGGCAGCCGTGGCCGAGGTGGTCAGGGATCTTGCCCCCCATGCGGTGCTGCACACCGATGCGGTGCAGGCGGCCAACTGGCTCGACTTGGCAGATGTGTTCAGGCACGTCGACGCCATGAGTCTTGCCGGGCACAAGTTCGGCGGACCCAAGGGGACCGGCGCGCTTGTGCTGTCCGAGCGGGCGCGTCCGCGGCCGATGCTGATCGGAGGCGGCCAAGAGCACGAGCGGCGCTCTGGCACCCAGAACGTGGCAGGCGCGGTCGGATTCGCCGCTGCACTGGACGTAACGGCGCGCCAGCGCTCGCTGCAGTGCGCTCGCATCGGCGCCCTGTCCGATCGAATACTCAACGAGGTCTCGAACATCGAGAGTGTGCAGGTCACGGTCGAGCCATCGCTTCGGGTTCCGGGCATCTGCCACCTGACCACCGAGGTCAGCAGTGAAGACCTCTTGCTGTTGCTGGACCGCGAAGGTGTGATGGCTTCGGCGGCCTCTTCGTGTGCCAGCGGTGCACTCGAGCCGTCCCACGTGTTGGTCGCCATGGGCCGCTCTGAAAGGCAGGCGGCCGGAGCCCTGCGCATATCCATGGCTCATAGCACCGTCGACGCCGAGGTCGATCGCCTGCTGCAGGTGCTTCCCGGCCTGGTTTCACGGTTGTCGGGCGGTCGGTCGCGATGAGGGTGTTGGTAGCGATGTCGGGCGGAGTCGATTCGTCGGTGGCCGCGGCCTTGATGGTCGAGCGCGGTCACGATGTCGAGGGTGTGACGCTGCGCCTGTGGGGCGGCGACTCCGACTCGGGGTGCTGCTCGGTTTCCGACGTCGACGACGCCAGACGCGTCGCCCAACAACTCGGGATAGTGCACCACGTGTTCAACTACGCGGATCGGTTCACCGATGCCGTTGTGCAGCCCTACGTCGACGCCCACGCTCAGGGTCTTACGCCGAACCCGTGCATAGCGTGCAACCGGCACATCAAGTTCGACCTCTTGGTCGATCGGGCCGACCTGCTCGGATTCGATGTCTTGGTGACCGGACACCATGTACGCAAGGTCGAGGTCGACGGCCGCCCGCGGTTGGCCAGATCGGCCGACCAAGCCAAAGACCAGTCGTACGTGCTGCACATGATCGACGAGGACGTGCTGGCGCGCTGCGAGTTCCCGCTGGGCGAGATGACAAAGGCCGACGTGCGAGCCCGCGCCGCGGAGCTGGGGCTGCGAACCGCAGACAAACCCGAGAGCCAAGACGTGTGTTTCATCACCTCGGTCGAGGGCAGGGCCCGGTTCCTGGGCAGCCGTATTCCCCTGCACGAGGCCGAGCTCGTCGACACCGATGGCAACACGGTCGGGCGCACCCAGGCCGTCGAGCTGATAACCATCGGTCAAAGGCGCGGTCTCGACCTTGGTGGCTCGACCGTCAGGCGCTACGCAGTCGACGTCGACGTCGCCGGTCGCCGGGTAGTGGTCGGAACAGCCGACGAGCTCGACACGTCCAACGTTGCGTTGACCGACCATCGATGGGTTAGCGGCCCGGTCGCCGGTGGGGTGCTGGCCCAGGTCTCGGCCCACGGCCGGCCTGCTGCGGCCACGCTGACGCCCCAAGGTGATCTGGTGTGGGACGAACCGCAACGCAAGGTCGCGCCGGGGCAGTCGGTGGTGTTCTATCGCGACGACGTGGTGCTGGGCGGTGCTCAGGCCGCGCCGTGACGCCAAGCGCCGGGCTCACGCCCGGCCCAGCCCCCTGGACCTGGCCGCGGTGACGAACGCCAGCGGCCGGGTCGGCACCACGTAGACCTTGCCCACCTTGGCCACGGCGGCCGCCTGGCCCTTGCCAGTTCGGGGCACGCATTCGACGACGTTTGTGAGGGCGATCTCTATGACGGCGCCGGGCGAATCACCCGTGGCGTCCAGAACTGAGTCGTCCTCGAGTTCGGCCTCTGGTGGCGCGGGACCCACCGATGCGACCGTCGACTTGATCATCAAGAACGCCTCGCGGGTTGCCAGGTGGTCGTGCAGAACCAACCCGGCGGGCACCAGCACCAACCATCTGCGCGCCAGTCCGTTGAGGGCGCGGGCAGCGATCATCGCCAAGTACAGGCCGACGACGAAGGTGACGGACCCGATGATCCAGCGCTCGTTGGCCAACATGATCGGGCCGGTGAGGACCCCGCCTACGAACAACATGACCCCCAGAGGAAGGCCAACCAGGGCCAACGCCATCGGCACCCTGAGGCTGAAGCGCAGCTCGTCGCCGTAGGAGGCGCCGTCTATCCATGCCTCGCCGACGAAGGGGCTGAGGCTGGTGGCAAGCACCACCAACGGAGGCGTGATGGCCCATGCCACTTCCGAAGCAGACAGGTCGGCCACGATCAGTGCGACAACCACCGCTACCAGGCCGGTGACGGTGGCCAGCCGCAGGGTTACCAGGGTGGCGGGTAGGCGCACGGCGACGCTGGTCAGCGCAACACCCCACAGGGCCCACGCACCCACACCGATGATCCAGCGCCCGGCCGTGGAGAGATCGGCCACCGACGCCTCGATGGCGTCACCGCTGCCGGCGATGGCGGCGGCCAGGGTGACGGCGAGCACGATCTGGTGGGTACGGCGAATGGTCAGGCGCGACACGGCGTGAAACGTTAGCTGTCCCGGGGCATCGGTAGAGTCCTGGCCGTGGAGTCACCGTCGAACCCCGATTCTGCCAGCCCCGACCCTGCCGACCGGGTCGATCAGCTGCGCCGCGCCATCACCCAGCACAACCGCGCCTATTACGCAGGCGCGCCCACGGTGCCCGACGCCGACTACGACGCGCTGGTGCGCGAGTTGAAACAACTCGAGGCGACCTATCCCGAACTGGCCGATGTCGAATCTCCGACCGCCACCGTCGGTGCGCCGGCGGCCTTCTCTCCCGTGGCCCACGCGGTCGCCATGACCTCGCTCGACAATGCGATGGACCACGACGAGCTCGACGCGTGGCACGAACGGGTTGCGCGCTCGCTCGCCGATGCCGGGGTCGATTCGCCCCGCTTCGTGTGCGAGCTCAAGTTCGACGGGCTGGCCATTTCGATTCGCTACGAGCACGGCCGATACACACAGGCGGCGACGCGGGGCGACGGGCGTGTCGGCGAAGACGTCACAGCCAACGTCGCTACCATCGCAGACGTTCCCCAGTCGCTGGCGGGCGATGCCCCCGAGGTGCTCGAGGTCAGGGGCGAGGTCTACATGCCGGTCTCGGCCTTCGATGCCCTGAACGAGCGCATGCTCGACGAGGGCAAGCAGATCTATGCGAACCCTCGCAACACGGCCGCCGGTTCGCTGCGCCAGAAGAACCCCCAAATCACCGCCCAGCGGGCTCTCAGGTTCTGGAGCTACGGCTTGGGGCAACTGGTCGGTATCGACGAACCGGCTACGTCGAGCCAGATGTTCGACGCGCTCGCCGCGTTTGGCCTGCCGGTCAACCCCGAGATCCGAACGGTTGGTTCCATCGCCGACGTCCACGCCTTTTGCCGCCACTGGGAACAGCACCGCCACGACCCCGACTACGAGATCGACGGCGTGGTGGTGAAGCTCGAATCGATCGCACACCGCAACCTGTTGGGCTATACCAGCCGGGCTCCTCGGTGGGCCATAGCGTTCAAGTTCCCGCCCGAGGAGAAGACCACCTTGTTGCGCGACATCATGGTGTCGATCGGGCGCACAGGCAGGGCCACACCGTTCGCCATGCTCGAGCCGGTGTTCGTCGGGGGCTCGACGGTAGGTGTTGCCACCCTTCACAACGAAGACCAGGTGCGTCTGAAAGATGTCCGGCCTGGCGACTCGGTCATCGTGCGCAAGGCGGGTGATGTCATCCCCGAGGTGGTCGGGCCGGTGCTGGCGAAACGGCCCGCTGAGTCGACGCCTTGGCAGTTTCCTACCAACTGCCCCCGCTGCGCCACCCCGCTGGTGCGCGGCGAGGGCGACGCCAACACGTTCTGTCCGAACCGTCGGTGTCCGGCGCGGGTCGAGCAAGGCCTGGCCCACTTCTCGGGGCGAGGTGCCATGGACATCGAGGGGTTGGGAGAGCGCACAGTCATCGCCCTGGTCGAGTCGGGGCTTGCGTCGGACGTGGCCGACCTATACGCGCTGACCCTCGACGACGTGTTGGGCCTCGAGGGATTTGGCGAGGTCAGCGCCGGCAACCTGTTGGCTTCCATCGACGCCAGCCGCGACCGACCCCTGCGCAACGTGCTGATCGGTTTGGGTATAGAGCACATGGGTCCCACCGCTTCAGAGGCCATCGCCCGTCGTTTCCGATCGATGGATGCCATCGTCGACGCCACCGCGGAAGACATCGCATCCATCGATGGCATCGGCCCCACCATCGCGGCCAGCGTTGCCGGCTTCTTCTCCGACGATGCCAACCGGGCGGTGGTCGGCAAGCTCGCCGACAACGGTGTCAGGCTCGATCGCGTCGACGTAGCCGAGGTTCAGCAGGTGCTCGACGGCAAGTCGGTGGTGGTCACGGGCACCGTCGAGGGTTATACCCGCGACGAGGCCACGGCGGCCATCAAAGACCGCGGCGGCAAGGCGCCTGGCTCGGTGTCGAAGAACACGTTTGCCTTGGTGGTGGGCGAAGGCGCCGGCGCCAGCAAGCTGACCAAGGCCGAGTCGCTCGGAATTCCGATGCTCGATGCCGAAGGCTTTGCCCACCTGCTCGAAACCGGCGAGCTGCCCGTTTGAGTCTTCAGGTGGTGGTGAACCGCCAGCCGATGGTTCTGACCTCGTCGTCCACCACCTGGTTGACGATCACGGCAGTGACCCTGACCTCGCCGACCTCGAACACCTCGATGACCCGTCCGGGCCCGGGGTCGAACGTGTAGATACCCAGGGCGTCACCTGCCGTGCTGACCTCGGATGGAGGTATTGCCACACCGTTGATGCTGAGTTGTGTCAACTCCCAGCCGGTGGCCAGGTCGATGGTCACGGTGGTCTGTCTGGGCTGGATCGACCCGTCGGTCGGAAACACCGAGTCGACCGCCAGGTCGAGCTGTGGTTTGGTCTCGGGGTCGCCACCCAGTGCGCCGGCGAAATAGAACGCTGCCGCGGCAAGGCACAGCCCGGTGGTGATGACTATGCGGGGAAGCCACTTCTCCCGGAACCCGTCACCGGGCTCGAACTTCGGGTACTTCTTGCGGTCGTCGCGGTTGGATCTGGCCACCCACACAGTCTGGCCGGTTCGGTGGTCGATCCACCCTCCACCACGGTCAAGTGGGGCAGTGAACGCCCGTGGTGACGAATTCGCCGCATGTTTCGGTACTGTCGGACATCGATGGCGACCACGACTGCGAAGGACGAATCGGCACCGGTCCTCGAGAATCGCTATCGCCTCGTCGCCCAACTGGGCTTCGGAGGCTCGGCACACGTCTACCTGGCCGACGACTTGCGGTTGCGTCGGCGCGTTGCGGTGAAGGTTCTGCATCCGGCGCTGGTGGGCAAGCCCGGGTTTGCCGAGCGGTTCGCCCACGAGGCCCAGAGCGCAGCGTCGTTCAGTCATCCACACGTCGTAGCGGTTCACGACTGGGGCGAGTGTGAGTTCGGGCCCTATCTGGTCACCGAGTATCTGGGCGGTGGCAGCCTTCACGGAATCATCGCCGCGGGCCACACCCTGACCCCCGCTCAGGCGGTCAAGGTCGGCCTCGAAGCCACCAGCGGT
>JAGQSP010000268.1 GCA_020439485.1 Acidimicrobiales bacterium
GCGGCCAACCCTTAGGGAGTTGCACGATGATCGGCCGACTAGTCTCGCCGTGTGGCCGATAGCGACGACCCGGTGGAACAAGACATTGGCGCGTCGCCATTGCTGGCCGCGGAGAGGCTGGTTCTCAGCCGCCTGCAGGCAGGCCAGTTCGACCTCGACGCACTGCACGCGATCTCCAACATCTATCGGGCTGCCGCCGGGGTGCGTCGCCGTGCCGAGCGCGAGGTGCTGGCTGATCACCAGCTGTCGTGGGGCGGATTCACGATCTTGTGGGTCTTGTGGGTTTGGGGCGAAAAGGAGACCGCCGACCTGGCAGCCGAGTGCGACCTGGCCAAGGGAACCCTGACGGGCATGCTCAACACCCTCGAGCGCCAGGGTTTCGTGCAGCGCTCGCGTCTCGACACCGACCGTCGTCGGGTGTCTGTGGTGCTGACCGACGCCGGTCGAGCCACCATCGAGCAGACCTATCCGGCGTTCAACGACTTCGAGGCCAAGATGCTGGTGGGGCTCGACGCCGACGATCAGAGAGAGCTGGCCCGCCTGTTGCGCGTGGTCACAAACAACGCCAACTCCGACTGAACTCTGGCAATGTGCCAGCCGCTCAGCAGTGCTCGGCGTAGCGGGCGCGGTCCCAGTCGTTGACGTCGTCCTCGTCGGGCGAGTTGTCGGCGGCCAGGGCGATCTCGTGTTCGGCGATGCACGCGTAGACGGTCGAGAACTCCTCGCCCAACCGCCCCGCCAGCTGGCTGCCGACGAAGGCGTCAACACAAGAGCGCAGGTCGGCGGGAAGCGCAACGCAGTCGCCGGGGTTGGTGTACATGTCGCCCTCGCTCATGGCCGGTGGCTGCAGCGAGCGCTCGACGCCGTCGGTGCCGGCCGCGATGATTCCGGCGATAACCACGTATGGGTTGGCGTCGGCGCCGGCCGAGCGGAACTCGACCCTATTGGCCCGCGAGCCCGCTTCGCAGATGCTTCGGCACATGACCGTTCGATTGTCGAGGCCCCAGTTGATGTGCGTAGGAGCAAATGTGTAGGGCCGGATGCGCTTGGGGCCGTTGGCCGTGGGTGCGCCGAGCAGGGTCATCGCCTCGGCGTGTTCGATGAGCCCGGCGATCCAGTTGGACATCAGCTGGTTGGGGGTGCCGTCAGAGTCGGCGAACGCGTTGGCGCCTGCAGACAGGAGGCTGGTGTGGACGTGCATGCCAGAGCCCGACTGGTCGGCCCAGGGCTTTGGCATGAACGTGGCACGCAACCCGTTCTGGACGGCCACCTGCTTGACGATGCTCTTGAACAGCACGGTGTTGTCGGCGCAGGTCATCGCGTCGGCATGGCCGATGTTGATCTCGAACTGCCCGGGGCCGTACTCGGCATTGGATGACTCGACCTCGAGACCGGCTCCGGCCAAGGCCCGCCGCATGGCCTCCAGCACTTCCTCGACCTCCAGCGCATCGGTGAGCGACGAATACTGGATGTGGCTCTGGATCGGGGTCCAGTCGGGATGGCAGAGGTAGAACTCGAGTTCGGTGGCGACGACCGGGTCGAGGCCCGCTTCGCGGCACCGTTCGATCTGGTTCGCCAGCACGTTGCGTGGAGCCAGGGGGTGGCGGTGGCCGTGCATGTCGTAGGTATCGGCGAACACGATCGCGTACCCGGGGCGGTGGGTCAGCAGCCGGCCGGTCGTCATGTCTGGCTTCAGGTTGCAGTCGAGGAAACCCGAGTCCATGTTCACGTAGGGGTTGTCGGGCAGGTCGTTCTGCATGTCGAATACGAACATCGCGTCGGCGATGTTGACGCCGTTCTCGACCGTGTGGGCGAAGAACCGATCAACCGGCACACGCTTGCCACGCAGGTGGCCTTGCGTGTCGGGCGCGGCCACCTCAACCGTGTGCACGCCGGCTTCGCGGCAGCGGGCGTGAAACGACTCGGCGCTCATGGTCTCGTTCATGTGCAGCTTCCCCCTGGGATGTCTGTCAACTCTGGTTGGTGGCCGACGAGCCCAGGTAGGCAGCCTGAACCGCCGGGTGGGCCTGTATCTCGGCCGGTGTTCCGACAGCGATCACCGACCCCTGATCGAGACAGTAGATGCGGTCGCAAATGCCGGTGATGAAGTTGAGGTCGTGGTCGATGACGATCACACCTGCGCCTACCAGGGCCGCCATGTTGCGGACCTGATCGATCATCGACACCGATTCGGCGTCGCTCATTCCCGATGTCGGCTCGTCGAGCAACAGGAAGGTCGGGGCCATGCCGGCGGCTCGGGCCAGCTCGAGGCGCCGAGAGTTGCCATAGTCGAGTTCGCTGGCCCTGCGATTGCGGTGCTCGGAGATGCCGGCCGCCTCGATCAGTTGATCCACCGACGGAATCTCGTGCCCAGAGCGATGACGCTTGGCAACCAGCGTGCTGATCTCGACGTTCTCTTCGACGGTCAACGACGAGAACAGCCTGAGGTTCTGGAACGTGCGCACGAGGCCTTTTCGCGAGATCTCGTACGACGGCGCGTGGGTGAGGTCTTCTGCACCCAACGCAACGCGTCCCGAGGTGGGCTCGACCAGACCTGTGATGACGTTCACCAGGGTGGTCTTGCCGGCGCCGTTGGGCCCGATTATCCCAACGATCTCGTTGTTGGCGGCAGCCAGGTCGGCGCCGTCGAGTGCCCGGAAGCCGCCGAATGCAACCGCCACCGAGGTGGCGGTGAGGGTCTGCGGCTCGATCGCCTGCGGTGCCGCCGGAGCCGAAGACTCGGCTTGGGCGTCGGCGGGTTTGCGCCTGGTGAAACGCGAATGAAGCCAGCGGTCGAGTTCCCAGTCTCCCAGCAAGCCCGCCGGGCGCCAGATCATGAAGCCCAGCATCGACAGGCCTAGGAACACCGTCTGCAGGTTCTCGCGGAACACCCAATCGAGCGGTGCACCGTCGAGGCCGATGCCGAACACCTCGAAGCCGTCTTGGCCCAGCCGCCGTGCGAGTTCGCGACCCGCCGTCATCACCGCCACACCAACCACTGCGCCCGTGACGCCGTTGCGGCCGCCGACGATCAACATCACGAGGGTCAGCAGTGTGTAGCTGAAGAAGAAGCGGTCGGGCAGGATCGAGCCGGTCTCGTACACGGCCAGGCTTGCGCCCACGCTGACCACAGCCACCGATAAGAGCAGGCCGATCATCTGCTGTATCAGTGGGTTGACGCCCATGGCCCGGGCTGCCAGGTCGTCTTCGCGGGCAGCTTGAGCCAGGCGGCCTGCGCGGCTCTGGGCGAACAGCCTTGCCGCTATCAGGCTGACCAACAAGGCCAGGTAGATGGGTATGCGGCTGTCGAGATCGCCGCCGATCTTGAACGACAGGCCAGCGCGATCGCCCCCGGTGAGTTCGGGCCAGTTGCGGGCGACGTTGTGTGTGACGAACAGCAGCGCCAGGGTGATGACGGTTGCCGAAACTGCACCCGACTCGGCGCCAGAACGCGCCAGGCCTATGCCGACGATGAAGGCCACGACCACAGCCACGACGATCGCCAAAGCCATGGCTGCCCACGGGCTCATGCTCACATCGGCCAGGCCGAACGGTGCATCGGGAATGCGCTTGGCCTTCTCCTCGGGGCTTATGGCAAAGACCGCAAACGCATAGCCGGCGATGGCGCCGAAGCCGATGTGGCCGAACGACATGATGCCGGTGTTGCCGATGTAGATCTGTATGCCGACGACGACGATGGCGTCGATGAGCATGGTCGTCATCAGCCGCTCGGCCGAGCCGCTCATGAACGACTGATAGGTCAGCGCACCCAGCACCAGGAAGGCGAACAGGATCACCGCACCCATTACTGGGAAAGCGACGTCTCGTTTCAGGTCGGGAAACATCAGACCCTCGCGGCGTGCGACACCGAGATGATGCCTTGGGGTCGGAATATGAACAGCAGAGCTATGAGGAGGAACACGAAGCCCTCGGTCAGGCTGGCGATGCCGTCGGGCAAACGCGACCGCAACAGAACCTCGGCCAGCCCCAGTGCCAGCCCACCTATCACCGCGCCCCTGAGACTGCCGAGCCCGCCGATGAGCGCGGCCAGCACACCCTTCAGCATCGGGTCGATACCGGCGGTGGGTGTGGTGCTGCCGGCCCTCATGAGCCAGAAGACGCCGGCGATTCCGGCGAGCAGGCCAGACAGAGCAAATGCACCCCGGATGACCGAGTTCGACTTCACACCCATCAGCCGGGCCGTGTCGAAGTCGGCGGCCGCGGCGCGCAGGGCCAGGCCGAACATCGTGCGTTGCAGCAACAGCGTGGTTCCGACCAGGGTCAAGATGGTCACCACGATCACGACCGTGTCGAACACCTCGATGTTGAGCGAACCGACCGAGTAGGTGTTGGTCACCCAACCGGGGCGTTCGAAGGTCTTCACCGAGGCCGACACGTACATCAAGAAGATGGCCGACACCACGAAGTGCACGCCAAACGATGTCAACAGCAAGGTGAAATCGGACCCGCCTCGCACCCGGCTGAAGGCAACCCATTCGATGGCCAGGGCGGTGAGGATCGACACGACGATGATCAGCGGCACCGCCAGGTACCACGACCAACCCTGTTGAAACACGGCATAGCTGGCGTATCCGGCGACGGTTATGAGCTCTCCGTGTGCGAAGTTGAGCAGGTGCATGACGCCGAAGATCACGGCTACACCGAGGGCCAAGAGGGCGTAGATGCTTCCCCTGCCTAGGCCGTCGATCAGGTTCTGGGTGAGCTCTACCATTTGGGGATTCAGGCCTGTCTGGCTTTGAGTTTCTGGTCAGGACCCGACGAAGGTGTCGAACAGGTCTTCTCGTTCACGCAGCTCGGCACCGGTGCCCTCGGCGGCCACCTCGCCGCTGCGCAGAACGTATGCACGGTCGGCCACCTGAAGCATGCGGGTGGCATTCTGCTCTACCACCAGCAGGGTGCGGCCCTGTGCCCGCAGCGATTCGATCAGCTCGAAGACCACATCGACCAGCACCGGTGCCAACCCCAGGGATGGTTCGTCCATCATCAACAGCCTGGGTTTGGACATCAAGGCTCTGGCGATGGCCAGTTGCTGGGCTTCGCCACCAGACAGGTACCCGGCCGAGGTGGTCCACTTGGCTCTCAGCACAGGGAACTGTTCGGCCATCTCGTCGAGCAGGGCCGAACGCTCTTTGGCGTTGACGGTTGCCCCGCCGATCTTCAGGTTCTCCTCGACCGTGAGGTCGACGAAGATTCGTCGGTGCTCGGGTACCAGTGCCAGTCCCGAGCGCAGCAGTGATTCGGGTGCCGCGCCTGTGATGTCGGCGCCGTCGAGCCTGACCAAGCCCGCGCTGGGCGAGAGCAGGCCGGCGACGGTGTTCAGCAGGGTGGTCTTGCCGGCACCGTTGGGTCCGATGAGGCCGACGACCTCACCGGACCCAACGCGCAGGCTTACTTCGCGCAGTGCCGAGATGGCTCCGTATTTGGTTGTGAGCCCCGACACTTCGAGCATTTGTGTCAGCCGATCGTGGCGACGAGGGTGTCGACACCGTCGACGATGCGGTTGATCGGCACGGCCTTGGGCGGGATGCCGTTGGTGCCTGCGTAGGTGATCTCGCCGGACAGACCCTGGAAGCCCGAGATCTGCTTGACGGCCTCACCGATGCCAACCGGGTCGTCGCAGCCACAGTCGAGCATGCCCTGGATGCCCAGGAACAACGAGTCGACGTAGAGAGCCATGAACCCACGGCTCTCGAGCGCTTCGCCGTTGGCCGCCTCGTAGTCGGCCAGCAGGGTGTCGATGCGATCGCCTGGGGTGATCGAGGTGTGCGGGGTGTGGGCGATGCCCTCGTTGTTGGCCTCGAACTGGATGCCGGTGGCGTCCATGGCGTCGGTGCCGATGTAGGTGAGGCCGTCGAGGCCCTGGCCCTCGAGCTGGCCACGAAGTGCCGTCACCTGGAATGCGAGGGCGGCCGAGTAGACGACCTCGTTGTTCTCGGAGATGCCAGCGATCTCGTTCACCTGGCTGGAGAAGTCGGTGTCGGCGCCCCAGATGTAGGTCTGGGTGCTGACGACCTCGCCGCCGAGTTCGGTGAACTTGGCTGCGAATGCGTCTGGGTTGACACCGGTGTAGGGGATGCCTGCGCCTTCGGTGAACAGGATCGCCCTGGTGATGCCCTGGTCGTAGGCCCACTGGGCGGCAGCTTCGGCCTGGCCGTAGTCGTCGAAGGTGACCAGGTACGAGTTGATGCTGGCATCGGCCAGGGTCGGCTCGGTCGATGCGGCCACGAACAGCGGAACCTCGCCGCCGGTGGTCTGCAGGATCGGCAGGGCGAAGTCGGCGAACGGCGGGCCGATCAGGAACTGGGCGCCCCAGTCGAGCAGCTCTTGGGTCGCAAGGGCGGCGTCGTCACCGACCTCGCGCACCTCGACCTCGACCGGACGGCCGTCGATGCCACCTGCGCAGTTGATCTTCTCGGCTACGAAGGGGACCAGCTTCGAGCCCGGGATGTCGACGAAGCCGACGACGTCCGAGAAGTCCATGGCCATGCCGGCCTTGATCGGCTCACCGGTGGGAGCCTCGGCGCAGTTGTCGAGGTCGGCCGCCAGGATGGCGTCGATGTCGAGGCCTGCCATCGACTCGCCACCCGAGCCGCCCGAGGCCTCGGTGGTGTCAGAAGATGCTTCGGTGGTGTCGGACGAATCGGTGTCGCTGTCGCCGCAAGCGGCGGCGAAAATCGCCAGTACCGCCAACAGCGCAAACAAGAGCTTGCGGTTCATGGTGAGGGTCCCTCCTTGATGTACCTGCGCAGACTAGAGAAGAGGTCGTTTGCTGGCAAACGATCTGATGTCGTATGGCCGACATCTGTCGTCGGCCCTCCGTCGCCGATGGGGTCTCGACACCTGACGCGTTGTGTTGCGGACCGTCTAGGGTCTGGCGAATGTCGTCTAACCCCAGGGCGCTGGTGTTCGCCCACGAACCAGATGGGCCCGCGTCGCAGGTCGAGGTGCGTCTCCGCCAGCGGGGCTACGAAGTCGACACGCACTTTGTGACCCTCGACTATGACAAGCCCGACGCAGCAGAGCCGTTCCCCGATATCGCGGGCTACGACATGCTGGTGGTGATGGGTTCGGTTCGGTCGCTCACCCGCAAAGACGAGATCGGCTCATGGATCCATCGCGAGCTCGAGCTGGTGAGGCAAAGCCACGACAGCGGCACGCCGGTGCTGGGTGTTTGCTTCGGGGGCCAGATCATCGCCGATGCGTTCGGTGGGAGGGTCGAGGAGATGCCAAGCGCCGCCATCGGCTGGTTCGAGATCGAGGCGGTCGAGGGCTCGAACCCGATCGGGCCCGGCCCCTGGTTCGAGTGGCACCACGATCGGTTCATTCCGCCTGCCGGTGTCGAAGTGCTCGCCCAGAACGCGAACTCGGTTCAGCTCATCAGGTTGGGCCGGACCCTGGGCACCCAGTTCCACCCCGAGGTCGACCACGACCACATGACCGGGTTCCTGGCAATGGCCAGCGACGAGTACATGGCCGAGAACGGGCTCGACCACGACGCCATGATCGCCGACATGCTGCAACACGAGCAGCGCAACATCGAACAATGTCATGCGCTGGTCGACTGGTTCGTCGACGAGGTTGCCTCGAGCGATTTCGTTCCCCGCCCCAACGCCACCTGAGGCTCGAAA
>JAGQSP010000269.1:0-2666 GCA_020439485.1 Acidimicrobiales bacterium
TACATCACTCCCGATATCGCCTACCACCGCACCAAGTACGCCCGCGGCTATGACCTGTTGATCAACGTGTTCGGCGCCGACCATCACGGGTACGTCACCCGGCTCAGGGCGGCGGTCGAGGCACTGGGCAACGACCCCGACCAACTCGAGGTGCGCATCACCCAGATGGTGCGGCTCGAGCGCGACGGTGAGGAAGTCAAGATCGGCAAGCGCAGCGGCGTGTTCATCGAACTCGCCGACCTCATCGACGAGGTCGGGGCCGACGCCACCAGGTTCACCTACCTGCTCCAGGGAATCGACTCGCAGCAGACGGTCGACTTGGCCGCCATGGCCGCCCAGTCGATGGACAATCCGGTCTATTACGTGCAGATGGCTCATGCCCGCGCCTGTTCGATCCTTCGCAAGGAGGTCGAGGTCGGGTTCGCCCGGCCGGGCCTCGAAGGCGTCGACCTGGGCCTGCTGGGAGCGGTGCGCGAACTCGAGGTCCTCAGGGCCATCAGCGAGATGAACGATGTGTTGTCGCTGGCGGTGCGCGACCGCGCTCCGCACAAGGTCATCACGTGGTTGCGCGAACTGGCTTCGGCGTTCCACGGCTTCTTCCACGACTGCTACGTGTTCGGCAACGACGTCGACCCCGAGCTGACAGCGGCTCGGCTTTGGCTGGTCGAGGCGGCGCGCACCGTCCTGGCTTCGAGCCTCTCGATCGTTGGTGTGTCGGCGCCGGAGGAACTGTGACGTCTGTCGCGTCGGCCGATGGCCCCATCCCCAGCCATCTTCTACCCGACAACGCATCCGTTGGGCCCAACGGTCACCTGCACATCGCCGGGGTCGATCTCGTCGAGTTGGCCTACGACTATGGCACCCCGCTGTTCGTCTACGACGAGGATCATCTGAGGGCGCGCTGTCGCGAAGCCGTCGAAGCCTTCGGCGATGGTGTCGCCTATGCCTCGAAGGCGTTCTTGTGTCGGGCCATGGCGAGGCTGGCCCATGAAGAGGGCATGCACATCGACGTGGCGACGGTGGGGGAGATGCAGGTGGCCCTGGCCGCAGACGTGCCCGCTTCTCGCCTGGTGATGCACGGCAACAACAAGGATTCGTCCGAATTGGCCGCTGCCCTCGAGGTCGGCGTCGGCCGCATCGTCGTCGACAGCTTCGACGAACTCGACAAGATCGAGGCTTTGGTGGCCGCCGGGGCCCCGGCGCCAACGGTGCTGCTGCGTGTGACACCGGGGGTCAAGGCCGAGACTCACGACTTCATCTCGACCGGCCAGGACGACTCGAAGTTCGGTTTCGGGGTCGCCAGCGGTGCCGCTGCCAAAGCGGTCGAGCGTGCGATGGCAAGCCCATCCATGAACGTCGTCGGCATCCATTGTCACATCGGATCGCAGGTCTTCAGGGTCGAATCGATGGCCGAAGCACTGGGCGTGGTCGCTCGCTTCAGCGAACCCTTCGGGCTGCCCGAGCTGTCGATCGGCGGCGGCCTTGGTGTGGCCTACATCGAGGCCGAAGCCACCCCGTCGATCGCCGCCTGGGGCGCGATGATTCGTGAGGCTGCCGATCGCCTCGGTATCGACGCGACGATCGGAGCCGAGCCAGGCCGGTCGATCACCGCGTCGGCAGCGGTGACGCTGTATCGCATCGGAACCATCAAGGAACTGCCAGGCATCAGGACCTACGTGGCCGTCGACGGTGGCTACGGCGATAATCCTCGACCCGTCCTCTATGGCAGCGATTACACGACCTTCCTGCCGCGCAGTCCCCTGGCCGATCGACCGATGATCGCACGAGTGGTCGGAAAGCACTGCGAGAGCGGCGATGTCTTGGTTCGCAACGCCCACTTGCCGGCCGACGTCGAGGTTGGCGACATCCTCGCGACGCCGGTTACCGGCGCCTACGGGCATTCGATGGGAAGCAACTACAACAAGGTCTTGCGCCCTGCCGTCGTGTTCGTTCGCGACGGGCAGGTCCGCGAGGTGATTCGGCGCGAGACCGTCGACGATCTGCTGATCACCGACGTCGGTTGATCGCCTCAGTCGATCGGCCCCACAAACGGCGTCTGGTGATGTCGGTGGGGCGGGTACGGTGGCGCCCATGACCGATTCGCCGACACGCGCCGACTCGCCCATTCGTGTGGGCATTCTCGGTTGCGGAACCGTGGGTTCGTCGCTGGTGAAGCTCATCCGCGACGAGGCCGACGCCGTCAGAACCAGGACCGGAATCGAACTCGAGGTCGCCAGGGTCGCCGTGCGCAACCTGTCGGCCGAAAGGGCCATTGACCTCGAGCCCGGGGTGCTTACACGCGATTCTGCGGCGCTGGTGGCAGATCCCGAGGTCGACATCGTGGTCGAGACCATCGGGGGGATCGAGCCTGCCAGGCATCTGACGCTGGCAGCCCTTCAGGCCGGGAAACCGGTCATAACGGCCAACAAGGAGTTGGTGGCCAACTGCAGTGCCGAGCTGTTCGAGGCTGCCAATCGCAGCGGTGTCGACTTGCTTTTCGAGGCCGCTGTGGGTGGCGGTATCCCCTTGATTCGGGTGTTGCGCGAATCGCTTGTGGGTGAGCGGATCACCACGATGATGGGCATCGTCAACGGAACCACCAACTACATCCTCACCAAGATGACCGACGAGGGAGCTCCGTACGCCACCGCCCTCGCAGATGCCCA
>JAGQSP010000269.1:2737-6253 GCA_020439485.1 Acidimicrobiales bacterium
GTGGCCTTCGGCGTGGGCGTGGTCCCCGGCGACGTCTATCAAGAGGGCATCAGCCGCATCACCCCGACCGACATCGAGGCCGCGCGTCGCCTCGATCACGTGATCAAGCTCCTGGCCATCGTCGAGCGATCCGGCGATGCCGTGTCGGCGCGGGTGCACCCGGCGATCGTCCCGGCCAATCATCCGCTCGCCAGCGTCCGCGACAGTTTCAACGCCGTGTTCATTCAGGGTCAGGCGGTTGACGATCTGATGCTCTATGGCCGCGGGGCCGGTGGCGCGCCAACCGCCAGCGCCATGTTCGGCGACCTCATCGAAGCGGCCGTCAACCTGCGGCGCGGCACCCACAACGAACTCTGGGGGCTCGAAGCCGCTGCCGTTGTTCCGATCGACGAGACATCTTCGGCGTTCTATGTGCCCATCGACGTGGTCGACGCTCCCGGAGTCCTTGCCGCAGTGGCCACGGTCTTCGGTCGCCACGAGGTATCGATCAGTTCGATGGAACAACACGACGAGGGCGACAACGCGAAGCTGCTGTTGATCACGCACCAGGCACGCGAGGCCGACATGCAGGCGACCGTCGCTGAGCTGCGCACGCTCGAGCCGGTGTTGAAGGTCGGCAACCTCATACGTGTCATCGGAAGCTGAGGTCTACATGAGGTACGTATCCACTCGCGGGGACGCGCCGGTGGTGGACTATTCGGGTGCGCTGCTGGCCGGCCTGGCCATCGATGGTGGCTTGTATGTGCCCGAGCGCTGGCCTCGCCTCGGCGCCGAGCAGCTCGAGCTGTGCCGTACCGAGCCGTACCACCGATGTGCGGCCGAGATCATCTGGCAATTCGTCGAGGGTTCGGCCATCGAGCGAGACGCTCTGGACGAGATGTGCGAGGCCGCATACGCAACCTTTCGCGACGCCGATGTGACGCCCGTCAGGAGCCTGGGTGACGACGAGCATCTTCTCGAGTTGTTCTGGGGCCCCACCCTGTCGTTCAAAGACGTCGCCCTGCAGTTGTTGGGCCGCTTGTTCGAGCACGAGTTGAGGCGCACGGGCGACTTCGTCACCATCGTCGGCGCCACATCGGGCGACACCGGCTCGGCCGCCATCGAAGCCTGCCGAGATCGCAGCGGCGTCGAGCTGGTCATGATGCATCCCCATGGTCGGGTGTCGGAGGTCCAGCGGCGCCAGATGACCACAGTGGGCTCGGCGAACATCCACAACCTCGCGGTCAGGGGCACGTTCGACGACTGCCAGGACATGGTCAAGGCGATGTTCGCCGACAACGCCTTGCGCGATCGGGTTCACCTGGCCGCCGTCAACTCCATCAACTGGGCAAGGGTCTCGGCCCAGGTCGTGTACTACGTGCGCACCGCGGTTCGGCTGTCGGATGGCTCGCCCGTGTCTTTCACCGTTCCGACGGGCAACTTCGGAAACATCTTGGCCGCTCACATCGCGCGGTTGATGGGCGCCCCGATCGGGCGTCTCGTCATCGCCAGCAACTCCAACGACATCCTCACCCGAACCATCTCGACCGGAACGATGTCGATCGACGAAGTGGTGCCGACGACCTCGCCGGCCATGGACATCCAGATCTCGTCGAACTTCGAACGTTTGCTGTTCGACCTGTATCGAAGAAGCGGCCCCGCGCTGGCCGAGGCGATGCGAGAGTTCCGGGCGTCGGGCTTGCTCGAGCTTCCCGACGAGGCGACCGATCTGTTGCGTCGAGACTTCGCAGCAGGAATGGCCACCGAGGATCAGGTTCTGTCGGCCATAGGGGCCTTCCATCGATCGCACGGTGAGCTCATCGACCCACACACCGCTGTTGGAATCCACGTCGGCAGGTCTCTGCGGCTGCCGGGCGAGACGATGGTGTACGTCGCCACTGCTCACCCGTCGAAGTTCCCCGACGCGGTTGTGGCCGCTACCGGGGTCCAGCCAGAACTGCCAGAGCATGTAAGGCCGATTCTCGAGCTGCCCGAGACCTTCGAGGTGGTCGATGCCAGCCTCGAGGTGGTGCGCGAGTTCGTGGCTGCTGTTCGTTCTTGATCGGTCACATCGCTGCTCAGTTTCGGCCGGTGGTTGCCGACAGGCGTTGGTGGCGATACATTTCGCATTGGCCTCGCGCCAACGCCGGTTGAGTTCGATCCCGGCCCGGCCTCTTTTCCCAAAGGGCAAAGCGCCGGTGATCCAGGGGAACTCAAAGTTCGTTTGCCCGGCTCGGGGGCCATTCCTTGTACTCCTAAATCGGAGAGATGCTTGATGAGCACTCAGCCCGAAACACTCGACCGGAGTGTGCTCGAACGCAAAGCTCGAGACGAGCTTCAACAGATCGCGGGAGCGATCGGCGCGTCCGTCAACTCGCGTGCCAAGAAGGCCGACATCGTCGACGCCATCCTGGCTGCGGCCGGCGGCACCAGCGCCCAGCCCTCGGAAGAGACCTCGTCGCCTTCCGACAACGGATCGTCCAGGCCCCGCACCCGCGTGCGAAGTGCCGGCAACCTGTTCGATGTCGACGACCTCGATGTTGCGGTTGATTCTTCGCCCGCTGTCCCCGAGCCCGAGGTCAAGGTTCCGGACGTCGAAACCCCCGACGAGGAACCGAAAGCCGAATGGGAGCTCGCAATGGAGGCCGATCAGCCAGATCGGGCTGGTTCGGACGGTCAGGCGAACGGCACAAAGCAAGCCTCGGTGCCGGCCGGGGGCCGATCTGAAGACTCTCCCAACGAAGACGGTCCGAAGCGCCGGGTGAGAACGGTCGGCAAGTCCGACGACGCCGCGGCCCCGGAGGCGAAGGAATCGGCTGGCGACAAGCGGCCTGACTCGAGCGCAGCATCCAAGGCCGAGTCCAACCAGCAGGGCAAGGCCGAGTCAAATCAGCAGGGCAAGGCCGAGTCAAATCAGTCCGGCTCGAATCGGTCTGGAGGTGGCCAGCAGGCCGATAAGCAGTCGGGCGACTCGGGCTCTGGCAAGTCGGGTTCGGCAAACTCGAACAACTCGGGCGCCGAGTCTGGGAACGATGCAGCCAACAGCGACGGCGGAAACGGCGACGATCAGGGCGATTCGAACAACAAGCGCCGGCGTCGTCGTCGGGGCCGCGAGCGCGAGCCTCGCGAGGAGCAGTTCACCGGTGACCCCGTCGAGGTCGAGGGCATCGTCGACCTGCGAGACGAGGGCTATGGCTTCTTGCGCACCAAGGGTTTCCTCCCGTCGAAGGAAGACTGCTACCTGCCCGCAAAGCTGGTGCGCCAGCACGGCCTGCGCAAGGGCGACACCATCACCGGCACCAGCCGGCCTGCGAACCGCAGCGAGAAGAACCCAGCGCTGTTGCGGGTCGACACGGTAAACGGGGTCGATCCCGAGGAAGCCAAGAAGCGGCCACGCTTCGAGAACCTGACGCCGCTGTTCCCAGACCAGAAGCTCCGGCTCGAGTTGACCAGCGATCCAAGCAACATGACGGCTCGCATCATCGATCTCGTATCGCCCATCGGCAAGGGTCAGCGCGGCCTCATCGTCTCGCCTCC